>DATFJO010000078.1:0-9891 GCA_035269145.1 Tangfeifania sp.
TGATTCGCGAAGCCATTTTGTATGAAGTGGAACGCAACGGACAGGTATTTTTCATCCACAACCGGGTGCAGAATATTTATGAAGTGGAAGAAACCATCAAACGCATTGTTCCCGGAGTTTCAACAGCAGTGGGGCACGGACAAATGGAAGGCCCGAAACTGGAAAAAGTGATGCTCGGTTTCATCAACGGCGATTACGATGTGCTGGTTGCCACCACAATTATTGAATCGGGGCTCGATATCCCCAATGCCAATACCATTATTATTAACCAGGCGCAAAACTACGGGTTGAGCGATTTGCACCAATTGCGCGGACGTGTCGGCCGTTCGAACAAAAAAGCATTTTGCTACCTTATCACTCCGCCGCTTTCCGCGGTCAGTCCGGAGGCGCGACGCAGGCTGAAAGCCATCGAGGAATTTTCGGATTTGGGAAGCGGCTTTAGCATTGCCATGCAGGACCTCGACATCCGCGGCGCCGGAAACCTGCTGGGTGCCGAGCAAAGCGGATTTATTGCCGATATTGGTTTCGAAACCTATCACCGTATCCTGAACGAAGCCATTCAGGAACTGAAACAGGACGAGTTTCAAGGTGTTTTCAAAGACAAAGAGGAAGACCAGAAACAGGCACAGGCATTTTTGAATATCAAATTTGTACAGGATTGTCAAATCGATACCGACATGGAACTGCTCTTCCCCGACAGCTACATTCCGGGAAGCTCTGAACGGATGCTGCTTTACCGCGAGCTCGACAACATCGAAAACCAGGAGCAGCTTGAACAGTTCCGCAAAAGCTTAGAAGACCGTTTTGGCCAGCTTCCTCCCGAAAGCCGCGAGCTGTTAGACGTGGTGCAGGTTCGCTGGAAGGCCATTAAACTGGGCATGGAAAAAATCATTCTGAAAGAACAAAAAATGATTTGCAACTTTGTCTCCGACCCACAGTCTCCGTTTTTCCAGTCGCCTGCGTTTATTAAAATTGTACAGTTTGTGCAAAAAGGTAAAAACAAAGGCCGTATGAAAGAGAAAAACCAAAAACTCAGCCTTACTTTTTCACATGTTCCGAATGTTGAAACGGCGGATTATCTGCTGAAGGAAATGCTGGAAGAGATTCAATAAGCAATGGTTGTTATTTACCCTCGCCAATATTATAACCAAACACTTTTACTACAGGAAACAGCAGAATGGCAAGGATTAAGAAAAGCGTTCGGATACCATTTGCCAAAATTTTGAATAATGGTTTTTTCGTTTTAAAAGGTTTATGTGATACACGAATTATCTGGTCGATTTTCGAGGGCTGCAAAACCTGCACTACTTCATCATCAATATTTAGTTGTACATGCATGTCATCTGCACTGTTCAGTTCCAGAAACTTATCCTTGAACCGACGATGAAAGATATCGCGTAATTGGGTAACTTCAGAATCGTTTTTCTTTTTTCTTTTTCGTTTGCTTCCACCGTAATCAGGGTTCAAATTTATTTCCCAAACTACGGGTTTGCCATTCAGCATTCCGTAATCGACCCGGCCATATTCAATCCCTGCCGTTTCAAATAATTCCGTCAGAAATTCCCTGTGCGGATGGTTCTTCATAAAATCGGTAAATTCAATCATAAATTCCTTTTTCGGATATCTGTTAAAACGAATGCTTGTTTTTACCATCCAGTGAAAATTATAATCTACCTGTCGCGGAAAAATATCATCGTAAAATTTTAATGCAGAATACTTTTTAAAAACACCGTGCCTATTGCCAACATTTACAAATTCAGCAGCCAGTAAATTTTTTTTTGAGTAACCCTGCAGAATCAAAGCGAGAACTGATTTTTCCAGCTTCTTTCGTGTATAAATCAACTCTGAAAGCGCACCTGTATGATTGCTTTCTTCACGAATAAATACCGGATAATTCAGGTCATTCAAATTTTCAGACATTCGAAAAACACGGAAGGGATTAATCCCTATTTTATAAAGTTCAGAAAGCAACTCATAACGAAGTTTTACTTTCGAAGGGTCATTCAGCAACCGAAGCCCGGGGTAATTTTTTTTAACCTGATTATAAATCTGAACTACTTTACTGAGTTGAACTGGAGTTAACCTGTCAAAATCAGAAAAGATAAGTGTGTTGCATTTTATATCTTTCAGTTTATCCAACTCGTCATAGCAAATAATCCCAACGATTTCAGCCAGTGACTTGCCTCTGAATTTTAAATACTTACGAATGGGAAAACTGTTGCCACGGTCGAGTATAAAATAAATCATAAGCAGTCAGTTTAATTCTGTTAATACACTGTTCCAGTTTTTCTTTTTCCCTACAACCGAAATAACGGTCATAACCTGGGTAACATTTAACAATGTTTTAAAAATATCGGGAACAGCATCAACAGCTTTTAACAAAATATATCCTTCCATCGGAATACCGGCAGCCAGATAAAGTGGCATGTTGGTCATTTTTCCGCTGCTTGGTATTCCGGGGCTGCCGAAACTTACTAAAATCTGCAATCCCAAAAACATGAGCAAATTAGTAATATCCAACTCGAGCCGGTATACATAAATTAAAAAAATATAGTGAAAAGGACTTGATATAGCCCTGTTCATTCTGAAAACCGAGATAAAGAAGGGGATTACAACTGCTGTAAGTGACTTGGGAATATCAAATTTTTTATCAGCCGTTTCAATTAATGCAGGAATTGTTGCCAGAGAGGAACGTGTGGAAGCCGCAACAATTTGTGGTTTTAACATTCCGCGGCTAAAAGTGCCTATTGTGATATCTCCTTTAGTAAACACCAATACATATAATATTCCTAAAAAAGCCAGTAAAAAAACTGATAAGACTACCATATTGAATCCTGCAACACCGACCAGTGTAAATCCGCTTTCAACGGCCAGGGGAAAAATTAAACAAAATACAGCAACCGGCAACGAAAGTAAAAAAAGCTGTAACACATCCATACTTTTTGCTGCTGTTCTTTTAACCAGTTGATGCAACGAATGGGCCTTTACAGGAAGAAAACGCCCTGCAAGAAATGCGAAAACTACTGATGCAACAAGAAATACCAATAACGATTTGCCAAGTTGTTTCTGAACCGACGTAACAGAATCGAGATAGCCGGAAATCCTAAGTTGACTCCCGGAATTAATGTTTTCCGAAATCACCGGAGAAACGTTCCCGATGGTCAACATGGGTAATCGCTCACCGAGCATTTCAAATAAAACCAACGAAAGACTTACAGTAAATAACATCCCCGCAAGAAAAATGAGAGTGTGAACCAGCAATGCATAACCTGTAATTTTACCGAGGGTTGTTGTTTTCGTGAGCGATAGTACAACATCAATCAAATACGATGAAGTTAAAGGGATTACAAGCAGTAAAAGAAAAACTACCCAAACTACACCAATAAATTTTAACCATAAAACAATTGGTGTAGCTTCAGACAATTCGGCTCCCTTTAACAAAAGACCGGCCACAAAACCTAAAAGTAAAGCCACAACAGAACCTGTTGCAATAAATGAATTTCTGGTTTTTACTGACATAGTTTATTTTTGATGCGCTTGTTTTGTATTATGCGATTTCATTGTACGGTTTCATTCAATAAATTCTTAAAATCTGAAATGCAGCAATTTTAAGGAAACAAATAACGCTGAAATTATAAATTGAGAGAAGAAGATTTTGCCGACCGATTTCATATTACCTTTGGTTTAAGCTGTTAGCCCGAATAATTCAAGAATTATTCCTGTCTCCGACGCGACTAAGATTCAGTAAAACTTATTTCAAAAGTTAAACTTCATCTAAGTCGGGATTAACCTGCATTTCATTCATTACAAACAAAGTTTATGAATAATACAGGTTACCATTTAAAAAATAAATAATTTCTTTTGTAAAACTAAATATATTCTCCGAATAGAAACAAATTCTTTATCAATTTCTGCTTTAGGTGATATTAAACATTTTCGATTCTGCGGAACTTTAGATAAACAGTTGCAATACTGCCCATTAAATACTATTTTTGTTTAAAAATATCCGATTCAATTATTAAAACTTAATTACCTAATCCAATGAACGAGCGAATTTCAAATCTGCAAATCAAAAAGGTAAAAACCGGAATTGAAGGGCTGGATGAAATTACATTTGGAGGCCTGCCTTATGCCCGCCCAACACTTATATCGGGATACGCCGGAAGTGGTAAAACAGTACTGGCCATTCAGTTTGTTTTAAACGGCATTCAATATTATAACGAGCCAGGGGTATTTATTACCCTGGAAGAAACCGAAAATGATCTGCGTAAAAATATGGCTTCTTTTGGATACGATCTGGATGAAATGGAAAAATCGGGAAAACTGGCCATCGACAATATCCGGATAGACCAAACCCAACTCCACAAATCGGGGAAGTTTGATCTCACCCCGCTTTTTCTGAGAATTGAGGAAGCCACAAAGAAAGTGGGTGCCAAAAGAATTGCCATCGATACGTTTGAACAGATTTTCAGCCAAATTAAAGACCGCGATATTTTCAGACAGGAACTGGTGCGATTGATCCACTGGCTGAAAGAAAAAGAACTGACCACGGTGTTTACTTCAGAAAAACCGGCAATTACCAACCCAAAAGCAGGAATCAATGAATTCATTACCGATTGCGTGATTAACCTTTCGCACAGCCAGCTCGAAAATGTTTATACACGCAGGCTGCACATCCTGAAATTCCGGGGGAGTATGCACGGAACGAATGAATATCCATTTCTTATAAGCAGCAAAGGAATTTCGTTGCTTCCGATAACATCTGTCGAAATTCACCATGTAAGTGAAGATGTGTTGCCGACAGGTGTGGAAGGCCTCGATGAAAAAATCAGTAAAAAGGGATTCTATGTTGGCAGCAATACCCTGATATCCGGAACATCCGGTGTGGGAAAAACAAGCGTAGCCATGTCGGTTTGCCTGGCGGCAATGAAGCGAAATAAAAAAGCCCTGTTTTTTACATTCGAAGAGTCAAAGTCGCAATTGATGCGAAATATGAAATCACTGGGATTCGAACTGGAAGAATTCGAAAAAAAAGGACTGCTGAAAATTGTAACCTCCCGGCCAACGGCACTGGGAATTGAAGCTCACCTTGTGACACTTTACGAAAATATTGAAGATTTCAGACCCGATGTAGTGGCCCTCGACCCTGTTACCGATTTGGTGGAAGTGGGAACAAAAAAAGAGGTGCGGGGAATGATTGTCAGAATCATCGATTATTTGAAAAACAACCTGATTACTGTAATTTTTACTGCACTTATAAGTTCAGGCTCCAACTCCCCCAGCGTTCAAATGTCATCGATGGTCGACAACTGGATCAAACTCGATATTTCAAAAAAAGAAAACGAAAACCAACCTTATATTACAATTGTTAAAACGAGAGGAATGGAGCATGCAAGAAATTCTTCCCTGCTCAAATTCACCGGCGAAGGGTTAAAAACCGAAGAAAGCATTTAGTATTAATCATGACTTTAAAGGAGGCGATAAAGGACAGCGTGTATATTTTATGAGCTCCACGAAAAATTATTATTTCAAACTGTTTATTGCGGGAATGAATTCCGGTTCGTTCCGGGCCATAGAAAATGTGAGGGAGATTTGCGACACTTATCTCAACAATAATTATGACCTCGAAGTAATTGACATTTACCAGCAACGCCAGTTATTAAAAGATATGAATATAATTGCCGTGCCCACACTGGTGCGGGTTAAACCTGGCCCGGAGGTGAGAATCATTGGAGATATGCTCAACAAAAAGGAAATCATTAAAATTCTCGAAATCAAAGAAAAATAAAACCAGGTTAGGCTGCCGACAGAATTTTTCAGTATATTTCTTTGAAAATATTAATGCAGACAGATTCACCAGACTGTTAAAATAAAAATGCCGGAAAAAGAAAATCAACCACTGCTGACAAAAGAACATTTCGACCTGAAAGGAAGAGATTACATGTACCGTGCACTCATTGAAAACATGAGTGAGGGTGCACTGGTGCTGAGCAAACAGCATACAGTGGTTTACAGCAACAAGCACTTTGCAGCGCTTACCGGTTTTGACCTTCAGCGGATAATTGGCTCCAACTTTAAAACCCTGCTTCGCGAAGGGGATGCTGCTGCTTTTTCAAAAAGTATTTCTGATGCACTAAACCATCAGGCCTATTGCCAGCTTCAACTTCTCACAAAAAACAAAGAAACAATTCCTGCCATAGCCTCAATTTCGTCGTTTATTGTAGAAGATAAAACATATTTCAGTATAATAATCAGCGATATCAGCCTGCAAAAAAAGATTGAAGAAGGACTTGAAAACCAGGTGGCAGCTCACAGCCTCGAGATAGCAGCAGCCAACAGGCGGCTTAGCGAAATAAATAACGAATTGCGCTCGGCCAACCAGATTCTCGATAACTTTGTACATGCCGTTGCCCACGATTTAAGAGCGCCGGTAGCCAACCTGAAAATGATTGAGGAAATGTCGGAAAAAGCACCCGACGAACATAAAATAAAACTCTTTCAGAAAGTGCGCGAAAACATCAACATCCTGGACACTACACTGAAAGGGCTTGTTCAGATAATCGAAACACAAGATAAAAAAGAAATCAACCGGCCGGAAATCGACATCATCAAAATTGTGAAAGAAGTGCTGATTAATATGTCGGCCCGGATAAAAGCCAAAAATGCAACCGTTACAATTAAAAAGGAAACCGGTGAAAAAATTAACCATGTGGAGGGATACATCAGAAGCGTTGTTCGGAACATGGTTAGCAACGCCCTAAAATATTCCATGCCGGGCCGGCCGCCCGAATTAAAAATCACTCTCAAAAAAGAGAAGGAATATTTCGTACTTTCATTTAGCGACAACGGAATGGGCATCGATCTGAAAAAGCACGGCGACAATATATTTAAACCGTTTCAACGGTTTTCGTCAAATGAAAAAGGCATGGGTATCGGGCTTCACATTTCGAATGCCATGGTGAGCAGAAACAACGGATTTATAAAAGTGAAAAGCGAACCCGAAAAAGGAACCACTTTCAGGGTTTATCTTAAAGAATATGAATCATGAGTAAAAATCATATACTGATAATTGACGACGACAACTACACTGTCGATTTGTATAATATGATAATTGAATGGTCAGACTACAAACCATACGCATCTACCGAATTAAGCGCACTAAAAGCCATGGAAAAACTAACTGAACTCGATGCGGAAAATCCCGAACAGTTTCCTGATTATATACTGCTCGATCTCAGAATGCCTGAAATGCACGGCTTCGATTTCATCCGCAAATTCGAGGAAAATTTCCCGCAACCTAAAAAAAATACTGAATTTATTATTACTACCAGCTCTGTTATTCAAAAAGAAAAAGAAAAAGCATTTCAGTTCAAACGGGTAACCGACTTCCTGATAAAACCCATTCCCACCGATTATCTCGGAAAGCTGTTGGACTGTTGACTGCTTAGGCAGATTCAGAATTCAAAATTTTTTCAATTTGAGTTTATTATCAGGTAAGTAGTTTCATACAACATCCCAAATAATTTCATCTGCTTGCCACCACTCCGAACTGTAAGCTGCATCCAACTTTGTGCTTCTCCCTTCCTCTTTGCCCTTACCCCTTTGCTATCTGTTCATTTCTTCCTGCGACTGCGGCTGCCAACTGAACACCGATCACTGTTCACTTCTGCCCTATTTTCGCTTAAACAATCACATGATTTTCATGTTGTTGTATTTTGTAATGAAATTAAGAAATGCGTAATGGAAAAATCTTTTTTGAAAATCGTAATTGCAGAATATTAGCATTCAGAAATTAAAGCTTACATTAGTTAATGTTATGCCTGTATAAATATTATAAATGAAGCTTATTTTAAATTTATCAAAAAATACATTCAAAATCTAATAAAAATGGAAAACAACAAAAAATCAAACAAACCAGACAGCAAGGTTTGGGAAGTGAATGAATCGAGCCGTTGCCCGTTTACCGGTGGAGCGGTTAATTACACCGCAGGAAGTGGCCGGTCGAATCGCGACTGGTGGCCCAACCGGCTTAATCTGGGTATTCTGCGGCAACACTCCTCCAAATCGAACCCGATGGGAGAAGATTTCGATTACACCCAGGAATTTAAAAAGCTTGATTTACAGGCAGTGAAAAAGGATCTCGAAAAACTCCTGACCGATTCACAGGAATGGTGGCCCGCCGACTTTGGTCATTACGGACCGCTGATGATTCGGATGGCCTGGCACAGTGCAGGAACCTACCGCATTGCCGACGGACGCGGAGGCGGCGGAACCGGTACGCAGCGTTTTGCGCCGCTCAATAGCTGGCCCGACAATGCCAACCTCGACAAGGCACGCCTGCTGCTGTGGCCCGTAAAAAAGAAATACGGCAACAAACTGTCATGGGCCGACCTGATGATTCTGGCCGGGAACGTTGCCCTCGAATCAATGGGATTCAAAACCTTTGGTTTCGGCGGCGGACGCGAGGATGTTTGGGAACCCGAAGAAGATATTTACTGGGGCGCAGAAGGCGAATGGCTCGGAAACAAGGAACGCCTGGCAGGAGATAAAGATTTGGAGAATCCGCTGGGTGCGACGCACATGGGGTTGATTTACGTCAACCCGGAAGGCCCGAACGGAAATCCGGATCCACTCGCTGCAGCAAAAGATATTCGCGAAACTTTCGGCCGGATGGCCATGAACGATGAAGAAACTGTTGCACTGATTGCCGGCGGACATACCTTCGGAAAAACCCATGGTGCAGCCGATCCGGAAAAATACGTTGGCAGGGAACCCGAAGGTGCAGGTATTGAAGAACAGGGACTGGGATGGAAAAATGCTTACGAAAGCGGTAAAGCCGGAGACACGATTACCAGCGGCCTTGAAGGAGTATGGACAACCACGCCTACTAAATGGAGCAATAACTTTTTCTGGAACCTGTTTGGTTACGAATGGGAACTGACTAAAAGCCCGGCAGGCGCGCACCAGTGGAAACCAAAAGGCGGAGCAGGAGCAAACACAGTTCCTGATGCACACGACAAATCAAAACGTCATTCGCCCACAATGCTCACAACCGACATTGCACTGCGCGAAGATCCCGCTTATGAAAAAATTTCACGCCGTTTTTACGAAAATCCGGATGAATTTGCCGATGCATTTGCACGTGCGTGGTTCAAACTAACACACCGCGACATGGGTCCCAAAGCACGTTACCTCGGACCAGAAGTTCCAAAAGAAAATCTAATCTGGCAGGATCCGGTGCCGGAAGTGAACCACAAACTGATTGATGACAATGATATTGCTGAACTAAAAAGCAAAATTCTGGATTCAGGATTGTCGGTTTCGCAACTGGCTTCCACAGCCTGGGCGTCGGCGTCCACATTCCGCGGTTCGGATAAACGCGGAGGTGCCAACGGTGCGCGCATCCGGCTTGCGCCGCAAAAAGGATGGGAAGTCAATAATCCACCTGAATTGCAAAAAGTAATTGAAAAACTGGAGAACATTCAGAAGAAATTTAACGATGCGCAGCCGGGAGGAAAGAAAGTTTCGCTTGCAGATTTAATTGTGCTTGGCGGATGTGCTGCTGTAGAAAAAGCAGCGAAAGATGCAGGACATAATGTCACCGTGCCTTTCACGCCGGGGCGTACCGACGCATCGCCGGAACAAACCGATGTTGAAGCATTTGCCGCTCTCGAACCGAATTCCGATGGATTCCGTAATTTTCGGAGAGTGCACGAGAATATTACCGCATCTTCAGAGGAAATGCTGGTCGATCGCTCACAATTGCTAACGCTGACAGCACCTGAAATGACTGCTCTTTTGGGAGGCATGCGTGTGCTGAATACAAATTTCGATGGCTCAGATCACGGAGTTTTCACCAAACGGCCGGAGCAACTCACCAACGATTTCTTC
>DATFJO010000079.1:0-9701 GCA_035269145.1 Tangfeifania sp.
TATGACTCCGGATGGTGATTTCATTTGCCCGGGACGCGGTATTATTGATTTTGCACCCATTTTTAAAGAAGCAAAAAAGCAGCATATCGAGCATTACATTGTTGAACGGGATAACGAACCGGATGGGATTGGCTGTTTAAAATCGAGTGCGGATTATTTGAAAAATTTGAGGTTTTAGTCAATCGTTGTCAGAATGGTTCCTAAAGAAGTAAATAATATTATTGCCCAGGGCGAAGGTTATTACACTGAATTTAAACGCAACGTAAATAACGATTTAAAAAAGGAGCTTGTAGCTTTTGCCAATGCTTCCGGGGGTAATATTTTTCTGGGAATTGAAGATGACGGAACCATTTGTGGTATTCAGCACGATAATCACCTTTTTTCAAAAATTCAGGAATTTGCCAGTGAGTGTGATCCTCCGGTTGAAGTAAAAATCAAAACTTTATCTGAAAACATTGTACAGATAATTGTGCCTGAAAGCAAAACCAAACCTCATCGCACAACAACTGGTTTTTACCTGAGAACGGGAGCAAATTCCCAAAAAATGCGAACCGATTCTATTTTGGAATTTCTTGAAAAAGAAGGAAGGGTAAGATTTGATGAACGCATTTGTAGTGACATTGATTTTCTTCGTCATTTCTCTGTCAATCAGTGGAATCGGTTTTTGAAGCTTTCTGGAATTTCTCCTGATGCGGAAAGGAATGCCGTTTTACAAAGTTTGGGAGCTATAAAAATTCAGGATGGTATTCCCTTTTTCACAAATGCCGGGTTGCTGGTTTTTACGGAATCTCCTGTGATGTTTTTACACCAGGCGTATGTTTCATGTGTGGCATTTCGCTCACCTGAAAAGGTTGATATCGTAGACAGAAAAGATTTCCAGAGCGATCTTTTTACAAATATCGAAAATGCGCTTTCATTTGTTGAACGCCATATTAATGTGGGCGCAAAAATCGAAAATACAATTCGTGAAGATGTTTGGGAGATTCCTAAAGTTGCATTGCGCGAAGCAATTGTTAATGCCGTGGTGCATAGAGATTACCTGGAAACAGGTGCGCGCGTGGTAATCGAAATTTATCCGGATAAGATTTTAGTTTCAAATCCGGGAGGCCTGCCCAAAGGTATGCCATCCAAAGATTTTGGTAAATACAGCCTGGCCCGTAACGCCATTCTTGCAAACCTGATGCAGCGCGCCGGATTCATTGAAAAACTGGGCACCGGGATTACCCGAATAAAACAGGAAGTTGAAAAAGCGGGACTGCCCGAAGTTGTTTTTCATTACAACTATTTTTTTGCCGTTGAGTTTTCACGACAGAAAAATTCGGAGAAAAAAACGATCGCTGAGGGATTAAACGAGGGATTAAACGAGGGATTAAACGAGGGATTAAACGAGGGATTAAACGAGGGATTAAAATCCGTGCTGTCAATTGTCATTGAGCATCCGGGTATTCAGGCAAAGCGTATTTCCGAAATATTAAATCGTCCATTGAAAACTATGGAAAGCCAGATAAAAGCATTAAGAAATAAGGAGCTTATTGAGCACAGAGGCAGCAAAAAAACAGGTGGTTACTGGCCGGGAAAGGAATTGCTAAAAAAGAATTGAAATTTTACAGGATCAATAAAATTAATAACCATACTGGATGTAAGCGCCATTTTAACCAGCCGGAATTAAATCCGTCAATTTTTGGCAGATTAAAGTTTCAGTATGTATTGAATCCGCAAATCTCATTTAACGGTTTGCGGTTTTTTTTGCGCTGTTTATAATCTTCCGGTGGATATCCCAGCGTAATTACCAATCCAATTTTTCGTTTTTTTGGAATGTTGAGCAACTGTTGAATTTTTTTCTCATCGAACCAGCCCATCATGCAGGTTCCCAAACCAAGCCCGGCTGCCTGTAAACAAAAATGCGCAGCAGCTATTCCAATGTCGTATTCAGGGTATTCCTGGTTTTTTATCAGTCCGCCGATTTGGGCAATGGGTTTGGCCTTTTCAATTACCAGAACTGCAATTATCGGAGCTTCAACAGCAAATTTGTTAAACGAAATAGCTTTGCTAAAAGTAGCTTTCGCCACATTGTTTTTTAGTTCCGGGTCATCCACAATAATCAGTTTCCATGGTTGCGAATTACAGGCTGACGGTGCAATATGAACCGCTTCAATCAGCTTTTCAATCTTCTCTTTTTCTACCGGTTTGTCCCGGTATTTTCTCACACTTTGCCTTTTTTGCAGCAATTCCTGAAAATCCATATCTGTTGTTTTAATTCCTGCGAATTTAAGAATTTCTGTTTGTGAAAAAGATCAGTTAGAACAAAACCATTGTTCTGCCGTAAACAGAATCACAAGAAATTATTTTTTTATAACTTAAAAATTCAGAATTATGCCTGAGAGTGTTTACAAAATTATCGAACTGGTTGGCAGCAGCAGCGAATCGTGGGAAAAAGCTGCAGAAAGTGCCATTCAAAAAGCTTCACAGCATCTTCGCGATTTAAGAATTGCTGAAGTATCTCAAATGGATATGCATTTGGAAGACGGCAAAGTAAAAGCGTACCGTACAAAGCTTAAAGTGTCATTTAAGTATGAGGGATGAACCAAAACTAACAGAATGTGAAAGGGCATTCATTTCCCGGATGCCCTTTTTATCTGTTTTTTTGAATGCATTTTAATGAAATCCGTTTTTATGAGCTGGTGCGCAACCTGAAAATTTTATTAACTTCGTGGAAACCAACTTAATCAAATATGATGAAAAGAAGAAAATTTATTCGTAACAGTGCCCTTAGCAGCCTGGCCCTGACAATTCCCGCCATAAGAAGTTTTGGAAATAACTTTTCTGCGGATTATAAAATTCCCAAAAGAGTATTGGGAAAAACCGGCGAAAAACTGTCGGTGATAGGATTTGGCGGAATTATGCTGAATGATAATCCACAGGACTTTGCCAACGAGCTGGTGGCTAAATCTTACGAATTGGGAGTGAATTATTACGATGTGGCTCCAAACTACGGAAATGCCGAGGAACGAATGGGACCTGCACTTGAACCTTACCGTAAAAATTGTTTCCTGGCATGTAAATCGCACGAGCGAACTGCTGCCGGAGCACAAAAAAACCTGGAAGATTCTTTGCGCAAATTACGAACCGATCATTTCGATTTGTACCAGCTTCATGCCTTGAGTTCAGTTGATGAGGTGGAGCAGGTATTTGCACCGGGTGGAGCAATGGAAACGTTTGTAAAAGCAAAAAAAGAAGGAAAAGTAAAGCACCTCGGATTCTCTGCTCACTCAGTGGATGCCGCACTTTTGGCAATGAATAATTACGATTTCGATTCTGTTTTGTTTCCCATCAATTTTGCGTGCTGGCATGCCGGCGATTTTGGCCCGCAGGTTTTTGCCGAAGCCGAAAAACGCGGAATGGGAATCCTGGCGCTGAAAGCAATGGCACTTACCCGCCTGAAAGACGGAGAGCAAAAGCTTTACAAAAATGTATGGTACCGTCCCATTTTGGAAGAAGACATCATGAAGATGGCACTGAAATTCACGCTTTCAAAAAACGTGGCAGCGGCCATTCCTCCCGGTAAAAATACACTTTTCCTGAAAGCGCTGGAGTTTATGAATGAGTATGAACCCATCTCGGGTGAAGAAACAGACGAGCTGCTGGAACTGGCCAATGTGACCAGCCCCGTTTTTATGCATGCCTAAAAAAGCTACCTTAATTCAAAAGTAGTCGTACCAATGTTGAAACCGTCGGCAAAAAGGTCGACGGTATATTCACCGGGCATTAAATCACCTTCGCCAGCATTGTTCCAGAAAATGGCCACCGGTAAATCGTGTCCTTCATAAACCACTTCGCGCATGGCAGAATACTGGATTTCCAGGTCTTCAAACTTAAATGTGTTATCCTCAGATTTAAGCATCAGCAACTGGTCAGGGCGCATTATTCGTGCATAAATGTTTTTCGGGCCTCGTTTGGCGGCCACATTTTCGCTCAAAATAAAGTAGATGCGAATTTTATCCACCCGGCGCGCAAATTTGGTTTCTTTGCTGCGCACATTTAGTGGTTCCACAATCAGGTTACGAACCTGCAACCGCGATGCCCGCTGCAGGTTTTGCTGAAGCTCCTCCTTCTCTTCGCTTAACTGCTGTTTTTCAGATTCCGACCGCTTAAACTGCTCTTTCACTTCACGGTTTTCGGCCATAAGCTCCTCGTTGCGCTGGTTAAGCGAATCGATTTGAACCACAAAATCGCGCATGATACTTCGCAGGGAAGTTACTTGTTGCTGGTACGCATTAATTTTTCCGAGGCTCACTTTTTTGGTTTGTTCAATCTCCAGCAGCAAATCCTTTACCTTGGTTTGGGCTACAAATAATTGTTCGTTTATGGTGTCGTTTTCAGTTTCAAGAGAATCATAACTTTCAACTAACTGATTTAATTCAAGTTGAATGGAATCTTTTTCAGTATTTAATTCATTCAAAATAGAACGGTGCTCTCTGTTCTGCAAAAAATAGAGAACTCCCAACACCACAAGTATTACTGCCAGAACGATAACTATTATGTTGTTTCTTTTTTCTTTTGCCTTTAATTTTTGTTGGGCTTCCAATTCATTCATTTCCGTTATTTTATAATAAAAGCTGTATTTATAATGAACGGGGCAAAATTACAAATCTTTTGTGCTGAAGCAAATAAAAAAAGCTGTCCGGTAACTTGAACAGCTTTTCAACAAAAATATTCTTTAAACGGCGTTTAAAAATTTCCGATTTTAAGCCCGAAATAAATGGTTCTGGGAGACAACGGCCCGTAAATATAAGCCGGGTCGCGGTTGATTCCGGCATCGAAATCATCCTGGTAACTGTCAAACAGGTTTTTAACACCTCCGTTCAACTGTACCACCACATTTTCTGTAATTTTGATATCGTAAGTTAATTTAACTCCGGCTTCGAAAAATGAATCAGATTTATTTAACTTTCCTTCTTCCGGGTTTTCAAGGCGTGGCCCAAAATAGGGAACCAGCATCGGGCCGGTATAATTTCCGGTAACAGCAATGTCGAACAAAGGAAAAGGACTGTAGTTTAGGCTGATATAGCCGTGGGTGTCTGGTGTCCTGAAAAACCGCGTTTCGTTAAACTCCTGTGCTTCTTCGTACCGGCTTTTCTGAAATGTAAATCCCGATTGTAACTGAAAATGATTGGATGGGGAAGCGTTCATCTCAAGATTCAGGCCCATAACTTTGGCACCTTCTTCGGCATTTACACGCGTGTAAACAACTACTCCGTTCTCGTTTGGTTCGCCAAATTCGTTGGCAAACGGATCGATTAGCTGCGTATAAAAACCTTCTGCAAGAAACTGGTATTGCCATCCGCCATTAAAGTTTGAAAAATCGAGCGAAGCCGTAAAACTGTTTGAAGATTCCTGTTTTAAGTCGTTTGCATTTCGGTGCAACACCTGGCGTGAGCCTGAAGTTTCGATATGAAGATCCTCATCAAAAATCTGAGGGGCACGGAATCCGCGGGCAAATCCGGCCCGGAACTGAATATTATCTGCAAAATTGTATAGCAAGCTAATTCGCGGGCTCATCACGTCGCCATTTACTTTTTCATCCGATTGTATTTCATTGGAAATATTGTAATGGTCAAATCGCAGTCCGGCGCTAAAAACCAGTTTGTCCATTTTCCATTCAGACTGAAGAAAGGCTGCCTGCGTAGATATTTTCTGATCGGCAATCAATGTATTGTCTGCATGGGAGTCTGTTTCCGGGTTATAATACCCCAGTTTTGTATCGGTCAGGTTACTGCCGTTGGTTTCCAGCCCGGCAATAATATCGGCGGGCGAAAACAACAGGCGATCCACGTGCCGAATGTATTGTGCTCCTATTGAATGGGTGAGATCCTCAGTTTTTCCGTAGGCCGATAAATCCTGCTCTGCACCATAATACGAATCGCGGTTGACACCTTGAGCCGAAGCAAAAACAGAGAATTTATCGTGCTCTCGCATCAGCAAATCAAAATTAATGGCGCCCGAGTTTATATGATGATCCACACTTTCTGCAATGTCGGCCTCGTGTAGCAGCAATTCAAAATCATTACCTCCGCGGCGAAATTCTTTGATGTGAAAATAATCGAGTGTAATTTTTCCGCGAGTTGCTACACGCTGGTAAATGCGGGTTCCTACAGTGAGGTTGTCGATTGAAGACAATTCTGAAAATCCGTCTCTGTTGGCATCGAACGGATCGCGTTTGCGGTGGAACCCAAACAGGCTCAGACCGGTTTTATAATCATCGCTTACCAGCGAACCGTTCAGGCTGATGTTGTAATCGCCTGAAGCATCGTAATTTTCACCAACCCCATTGTAAGCCTGCTGTACCGATGCTGAAAAAATATTGGCAATGGGATCTTTTGTAATCAGGTTAATGGTTCCGGCAATGGCATTGCTGCCATACATGGAAGAGCCTCCGCCACGAATAACTTCAATCCGTTCAATCATATTGGCAGGAATGAGTTCGAGGCCGTAAACTCCGGCCAGCCCGCTGAAAACAGGACGGGAATTAATCAGAATCTGGGAGTAGGGTCCTTCCAGTCCGTTCATTCTTATCTGCGAAAAACCACAATTCTGGCAGTTGTTTTCCATGCGCAATCCCGGCGAAAAACTCAGTCCTTCGGCTAACGTAACGTTTTGTGTGCGCTGAAATAATTTCGGATTGATGGTGTTAACAATCGATGGCGTTTCTTTGCGGCTCTTTTCGTTACGGTCGGCCGAAACCACCACCTGCTCTATGCCAATGTTGTCGGGTTTCAGTTCAGCATAAAGTGTGACACCTTCATTTGCCTTTAATTCAACTTCGTGTTTGAAATTTTTGTAACCCACAGCAGAAATAACCACGGTATGTTTACCCACCGGTAAATCGGTCATTTTAAAGTGTCCCGTAGCATCGGCAGCTATGGCAATGGTTGTTCCTTCAATGGCAATGGTTGCAAACGGAATGTGCTCTCCTCCTGATCTAACATCACCAAAAAGCATGGCATCGGTTTTCGGCCTTTTATCGGGTTCGTCGCCATTAACAGCCGTTGAAATAAAAATAATAATATTTACAAGAATAAATACCTTAAATAAAAACTTCATTTAGAATCCGGTTTTGTGAATTTTCGTTCACGTTAAATAATTGATTTTTGGCTCACATTTTTTTGATAAGCAAAAATAGGCGGCACGCTTCAAACCCGAAATCCCTATTTGTTGGGATTTTGTAATTCTGAATGAACAACCGGCTTGAAAAATATTAAGCCTGCCTGCCTTAAACGGAATGAAAATATCCCGGAGGGCCTCGTTTGAAAGGTTCGTGTGTAAAGGAAAATTTGTGTTTTTTGTCATCAGCAATAAAGTATTTGCTTACAACAAAAAATTCATGCTTATTAATTCTAAGCTCCGGTGCAGTTGTGTAAGAATCGAAATTCAGTTGTTGAAAAAAAACAATTTCTGTTCGGGTGTGATCGTGTTCGTTTATAGGCTGGTTTTTTTCACTGTCGACAGGGTGCGAGTGGGTAACTACAATTCCGCCGGAATAAAAGTGGGTATGTTTGTTTTGAATGCTGTTCTGAACGATAAAAAAATATACCGGCAGAATAATAACAAACCAAAATTTTATATTTTTCTGAATGGTAACCACACCTGTAAAAGATTCGCTGCAAAAGTAGCAGAAAATATGATAAATGAATCAGTTGTAAATTATATTTGCCAGCATTTTTAATTATGAGAAAGCGAAAACCGGTTTTTGAAATATACAGCTTTGGAGAATATTCAAAGTGGAAACGTGAAGAAAAAGATATTCCCAAAATTCTTCACTTCACTACTGAAATAAAAGCAGAATTAGGAACTGAGTTTGGGTATGTGCTGCATATCAAACAAGGGAAAGGAGAAACCCTGACTTTCAGAATCGATCATCCGCCTTTTAAAAACAGCGCCGGTGAAATTGCTCAGCCATTTGAAGGCGAAGAATTTATTCGTACCAACGACTATGTCTTCTACCTTGGCGATTGTGTGTGGGAACCTCTCCACGACAAATTAGGCGAATGGAAACTTACCACTTTCCATAACGGGAAAATAGTTGCACAAAAGTCATTTAAACTGGTGGAGAAAAAAAACTAAGCAGCCACCTTTTTAACTTCGGCCGATAATTTTTCGAGCGCTTCATCGGTAGCCGCAAGCAGGTCGGCATTTAAATTTTTGTAATATTTTTTTACCAGCTTCGGGTTGTCTTTTCCGTCGGGATGGTTGACCCGCAAACGGAATTCACGATGTTTCCGAACTACATCAGCCGCAATTTCCATCACCGCCTCCCGGTCAACTTTCTGGTTGTATTCCAGCACATAAAAACAGTCATTTAAAACCAGCGACATTAGCAAATCGATATCTTTTTTCAGTTCCCTTTTACTTGCCATAATTCTGTTGAATTAATAATTTTATTGGGTTGCAAGGTAATCAATTTTAAAGATCCAACATCCGAAAAATGTCATGTCGTTTTAATTGTGCATCTTAATTATTTCAGAAAACTTTTTTATTTTCATTGAAAAACCCGGTTTTAAACTTTTATCTTTTCAGGCAGAATAAGTCAACTATGAAATACATTGCCGATTTACATATACATTCCCATTTTTCAAGAGCTACAAGCAAAACCCTAACGCCCGAACACCTCGATTACCATGCTGGTTTAAAAGGAATAAAAGTGGTTGGGACAGGTGATTTTACACATGCCGGCTGGTTAAGTGAACTGCGTGAAAAAACAGAACCTGACGGAACCGGATTTTTCAAGTTGAAAAAAGAATACCAGCCCGATTCGCCGTTTGGCGATAATGACACCCGCTTTTTGCTGACGGCTGAAATCAGCAACATTTACAAACGAGGAGGACAGGTACGTAAAGTTCACAATGTAGTGCTGGTGCCGGGATTTGAGGAGGCAGAAAAAATTAACCGCCGACTGATAGATCTGGGTGGCAACCTCACTTCCGACGGGCGGCCTATTCTTGGTCTCGATTCACGGAACTTGCTCGAAATTGTGCTGGAATCGGGAGAGAACAATTATTTTATTCCGGCTCACATCTGGACGCCATGGTTTTCGATGCTCGGTTCCAAATCGGGTTTCGATTCACTGGAAGAGTGTTTCGGTGATTTGTCGTCGCACATTCACACCATCGAAACGGGTTTGTCCACTGACCCACCTATGAACTGGCTTTGCTCATTTCTCGATAAAGTGACGCTGGTTTCCAACTCCGATGCCCATTCTCCCGACCGGCTCGGCAGAAACGCCAATGTTTTCAACACCGAACTGAGTTACCAAGCGCTGACTGAAGCACTGCGGACCGGAAATCCGGAACATTTTAACGGAACAATCGACATGTTTCCGCAGGAAGGAAAATACCATTACGACGGACATCGGAAATGCAATGTTTGCTGGGATCCGGCGGAAACACTCCGCAACAATTACATTTGCCCGGTGTGTAAAAAGCCGGTTACTGTGGGTGTGATGAACCGTGTAATTCACCTCTCAGACCGGGAAGAAATTTCGGAGCGGCCCAATAAACTGCCGTTTCGCTCCATTATCCCCTTGCGTGAAATTCTTTCGGAAATTAGCGGGGTAGGGGTGAAATCCAAGAAAGTGGAGGCAGAATACACCCAGACTGTTCAGAAACTTGGAAAAGAGCTGGATATTCTTTTGGAGATTTCACTTG
>DATFJO010000080.1:0-11394 GCA_035269145.1 Tangfeifania sp.
ATGATTTTGATACGGATAACGATGTCATTCTTTCAACTCCCTGGTTGCCAAAATACCGCAACGATTTTAGGATTGAGCCGCTGGCAGTTGGGGCAAAACGTTTTGAAACTGACGATTATTCACCGATTATTGAAGCAGCGAAAAAAGAAGGAATTAAAATTGAGGGCTGAAAATCGTGGCACGACTCAAGCCGTGCCACGATTTATTTTTCAATTTAAAAATTAAAATTTATTCCAAACATAAAATGGGTTCCGGCCTGCGGAAAATAGCCATCCATTTCGTAACGTTCGCCACCAAATATGTAGGAATACACCCAGGCATTGCTTTCATATTTTTCGTTGAAAATATTATTGACCATCAGGTGCAATTGTATTTCGTCGAATAGCTGACCGCTGAATGAATAATCCACTTTCAGATTATTCACAAAATACGGATCGAGGCTTCGTTTGTCGCTCGATGTATTGTCGATGTATTGTTTTCCGACATATGACGAATTCAGCGAAAGGAACAAATCGCTCACCGGTTCGAAACTAAACTGGCTGTTGGCAATTACATTGGGTGAGAAAGCAATATCCGTAGTTCCCAAATCGAATGTTTCCTGCTCCCAGGTATCCCAGTTGTCAACATATTCAGTAAAGTCTTTGATTTTGTTCCGGCTGAAAGTAGCATTTCCCTGCCACTGCAGGTTTTTTGTAATAACAACTCCCGCCTGAAGTTCGATTCCCGCACGGTAACTTTCATCAACATTTACCATAATCGGCGCACCCACATCGTTAATTTCACCGGTTTGAACCAACTGGTTTTTATAGTCCATGTAGTACAGATTTGCCCCACCGGTAAAACCTGCCGAACTGTAATTATACCCCAGCTCCCAGTCGTGCAGCGTTTCACTTACCGGTGCTTCCTGGTAAGGAGCAATATCTACATAAGCCGTTCGGTTGGGTTCGCGGTTGGCTTTGGCAAACGATAAATATATCTCCTGGTTGGATGCAGGTTCATAAAAAATTCCAAATTTCGGGTTGAAAAAGTTGAAGTCATGTTCCTGGGTAATGTCACGCAAATCATCGTCAATTCCATCAATGGTGTAATCAATTCTGCGGTACTGTAAGTCGGCAAAAAGGCTCAGTTTTTCAACAATCTGGTAGTTGTATTTTGCGTAAAGGTTGTAGTCTTTTTTCAACCCGTTGTTGCGGTACCATTCATGGTCGTAATCAGCCTCACCCATAAACTGCGCCCATATAACATTTCCGAAATGATCTCCGTCGTAAGTATTCCAGCCGCCACCAAAAGTGAAATCGCTTTTTTTCTTCTGATAATTCAGCGAATATGTCAGCCCGTAAAAATGATTGTCGAGCCATTTCCGGTTTATCAAATCGGTCGATTCAATTGTTTCTTCTCCAATTTCAATCACCGGAATCAGGTAATCAACGAGGTCTTCATCTTCTTTAAAATTTTCGTAGTAACCTCTTCCATAAGTGTAATGGGCTGATGCGTTCAGGTTTAAAAAGGAATTGAAATTATGGGAAAAATGCAACTGGTAATGATCCTGCTGGTAATTGTCCACCTGGTTTTCGTAAGTGTATAAATTGTAGGTGCGGTTGTCGGAATTAATCATTTCCTGGGTTTGCTGCGGTGTGTACAACCAATGGTCTTGGTAGCGCTGCATTCCCTCCGAATCATTGTTCAGCCTTACTGAAGGGACACCGTTCCACGACTGATAGGTTTCTTCCCATCCCGAGAAAACATTGGCCTTCAAAACGGTATTTTCTGAATAATACCCGCCCGAAACAAAGAATGATTTCAGGTCGGAATAAGCCCGGTCGATGTATCCGTCGGAGTTAACTTTTGACAATCGCATGTCCAGTGTAAAATGCTCGTTCAGCAAACCTGTTCCGGCTGAAATGGTATTTTTGTATGTGTTGAACGAACCGGCAGCAGTGCTGTATTTAGCATAAGTGTCTTTGTTCAGTGTATTGGTTTGCAGGTTGATGGTAGCGCCAAAAGCCGCAGCACCGTTGGTGGAGGTTCCTACTCCTCGCTGAATCTGGATATTTTCAAGTGACGAGGCCAAATCGGGTTGGTCGACAAACCATGTTCCGTGCGACTCGGCATCGTTGAGTGGAATTCCGTTTACAGTTACATTAATTCGGTTCAAATCTGTTCCGCGAATACGAAAGTTGGTATAGCCCACACCGGCGCCTGCATCGGATGTTGCCACAAAAGAGGGTGACAATTGCAGCAGGTAAGGAATATCCTGGCCCATATTCCGGTTGCTGATAATTTCCTCTGAAATGTTTGTGTAAGCCACCGGCGTTTTGTCTTTTGCGCGGGTTGCTTCAACCAGTACTTCACCTGTCATAACTGTTGCCGGCTCAAGCCGGATGGAGATTTCATCATCTGCCGGCACTTTTACTTCCACCTCTTTTGTTTCATACCCAATAAAAGAAGCTTTCAGTGTGTATTCGCCTTCTTTCAGGTTACTGAACTCAAACTGGCCGTTACTTCCGGCTGACACACCATAAAATGTGTTTTTTACCACAATACTGGCGCCGGCCAGCGGCTCTCCTTCAGCGGTAATTTTTCCTTCAATGCTGTACTGCCCAAACGCAGCTACAACCATCAACTGCAAAAGCAGCAATAAGTTAAAACGTTTCATCTTTTTTAGAAATTTGGTTAAAAAATAACCAATGGAGTGGGACGCATCCCTTTTGCCCTCCCTTCGCCGGCATTACCCGGATCAGGTTCAGTGGGTATAATCTCAGCCCTTAATTATTAAGGCACCCCCATTGCGTAAATATCGGTGCAAAGTTAAAAAGGAATTCTGAAACGGACAAAATTGTGTGCTGATTACTTTTCGGCAGGAATGACAGGAATGGTGAAGAATATGGCAGTTCCTTTTTCGGGTTCTGACTCAGCCCATATATTACCATTGTGAATATCAACAAATTCCTTGCTTAGCGATAATCCCAGACCGGTTCCTTTTTCATTTTCTGTTCCCCTTTCCGATTCGTTAAAATCATTCTGAAAAAGGTTTCTCGCTTTTTCCTCAGACATGCCAATTCCGTTGTCAGACACAGAAAATTTGAGTGCTTTATTTTTTTCTTCTGCAAAAACAGTGATTTCTCCTTCGCGCAGACTGAATTTAATAGCGTTTGAAATCAAATTTCGCAGGATGCTGGTTACCATATTCTTGTCGAGATTCCACTCGAGATTTTCGGGCACCTGGTTTTTAAAACGAATATCTTTTTGAGAAGCCTGATCGTGAAACAAACCGAGAATTTCTGATGTCAATTCAGAGATGGATGTTTTTTCAGGAGTAAATTTTGTTTTTTTACGCTGAACAGAGGACCAATCCAAAAGATTGATGAGTAACCGGTACGTGTTGTTTGTTGATTTATGCAAAAGGCCAATGTATTTCTTCAACTCTTCTTCGGAAAAATCGTCAAAGTTGTCTTTCAGGATTTCTGCAAACCCGAGAATACTGCTGAAAGGGCTGCGTAAATCATGGGCAATTACCGAAAAGAATTTATCTTTTTGCTTGTTTACTTTTTTTAGTTTCCGGTTGGTTGAATCCAGTTGGGTAAGTGCATCTTCCAGGTTACGCTTTTCTTTTATCAGCTGCCTTTGCAAGTCGTTTATCTCCCGGTTTAATTGCTGAAGCTTAGTGTTTTGTTCCTGTAAACCCGCGGGATCTTCCAGAGCAAGAATCAACAGCTGGTTGTTTTTTCTGTAAATGTGCGCCAGCAACGATGTATTTATGCTCGAATAATTGCCGAGTGTGAGGTATCCTTCAAAAATAAGGCTGTTTTCTTTTGGCGGGAGTTTTTTTAGTTTTTCGAGGTCGGGGTTTATGAGGTTTTTTGACGGTTCTTTTCCAAATAGTTTTTTCATCAGGTGATTGGCAAAAACCAGCTCGCCCTCCAATGAAAAAATTGCAATACTTAAAAATTCGGACTCAACTGCTGAGCGAAAAATCTCGGTTTCCCAGTTTAAAAGTATTTCATTTTTTATTGCCACTGCCATTTTTTTAGTGTTTAGATAAATTTCTATTTGGGCTGTTTTCCGATAATTTCTCGAAAGAAGGGATGTTTACCTGCATCCACTCATACAGCGGAAAAATTTGTTCGAACGAATCTTTGCTCAACTCTTTTTTTAGAATATCAATCCATGCGTTCAATTGTGCCGCCCAGTAGCTGCTTGAAAAACCATGGTTTCGGTAAGCCCGGAAAACCCAAAGTACAGTTTCTGTCAGTACTTCGGCATTTGGGTTTTTAAGAATTGAATGGATGAACCGCACATGATTGGCATGATTGTCTTTCATCATTTCAATATTACTTTCGCCTACCAGCAGATTTAAATCGCTGCGCGACTCCATATAATTGTTGATTTCTGCAATCAAAATATCTTTTCGGTCATTGTATTCTTTAACCGCTTTTTCATTTGCAGCCGGTATTTTCTGCGCAGATTCAATAAGATAATTGTGATTCATTCCTTGTAGTTTTTAAGATATTCTTCAATGGCATCCAAATCGGGAAGGTAGGTTATGTTATCATACTTTTGCAGAATTTCTTTTCCTCCTCGTGTAAATGCCTGTCCTCCCGTAAGAATCTCAAGTTCCTGAGATTCATTTCTGATTAAACGGATTGTTTCTTCGAGCGTAGGCAAATGAAAATAAATGCTGAGGGAAATAGCCACCAGGTTGGGTTTCATCATTTTTAAATAATTGACCAAATCTTGTTTGGGCGTATTTGCCCCAAGGAAAAGTACTTCCCAACCATGTAATTCAAAAATGTCGGAAACCATGCGGGCTCCAATCTGGTGGTGTTCATTTTCCAGACAAGTGACCACCACTGTTTTGTTGGTTTTATCTGAAGGTGAAATATTTACATAAATTTCGTTTAACAGCGATTCAACAATAGCTGAAGCCAGGTGCTCGGTAGCTACGCTGATTTTATTTTCCTCCCATAATTCGCCCACTTGCACCAGGGCGGGTTTCAGATGGTATTCATAGATATCTTTTACAGATAAACCTGATTCGAGTAGTTCGCTAACCTGTTGGGAACTGCTTTTTCGGTCGCCGGCAAGGAGAGCTTTAAGAATATGATTTTTTGTATCAATCATGTTGATATCAATTTTTGTAAATATAATAAAAGTGAATGAATTGGGAATCGGCCAATATTTAAACCTCAATTACCAGGTATTTTTCAAATGCCTCCCGGTGTTTTGCGCAAAGCCTGGAAGGACGGCCTGTGGACCGGTTTATAAACAATCCTTTTTGCTGCCCGGTGGCACAAAGTTCTTCTTTTTGATTGTAAAAGCTGAATTCAATAATGGCTGAAGCATTGTTGAGTTTCGACAACCAGGTTTCAATTATTACATCATTATTCAGGTAGAAAGGCTTTTGATATTTGATGGTAGTTTCAGTTAGAACGGGGACGATTCCCTCGTTGAGGGCAATTTCGGTAATGGGCATTCCAATTGCTTCCATCAATCGCACCCGGCCGTTTTCCATCCACTGGATGTAGATGATATTATTAACATGCCCCACATAATCAATTTGGTAGGTGAAAATTTTTTCGTGGTATGTCAGTTTCTGATTCATTTTTCAGGATTGAAATTCAACTCGGAATACTTCCTTTTTTTTTGGATAAAGAATTTCCACATGATGCTTTTCCTGTAAATCTCAGTGTGTTCTTTTTTTACTGTCAGTGGAAGCAATTTTTTTCGCTTTTCAATAAGCGAGCCCAAATGCCGGTAAAATGAGGCGTGTGCTCTCAAGACTGACCAGAAACTGGTAAAATGAAATCCTGCGAGGAATTTTGCTGCTGCCACTCCATCTAAAATCATGCGGGCAAAAAAGATACGGGTAAACTGATGACGGGGCAGGTTTTTAAACAGCATAAACAGGTTGTTCCTGAAATTGAGGTAAACTTTTCGCGGACTTCCATACGACAGGGTGCCGCCTCCGAGGTGAAAAACCACACTTTCGGGTTGATACATGATTTTGTATCCCTGGTTTTTCAGCCGCCAGCACAAGTCGATTTCTTCCATGTGTGCCCAGAAATCGCCGTCGAAACCGCCTGCTTTTTTAAAAGCTTCGGCTTTGATAAACATGCACGCGCCACTCGCCCAGAAAACGGAGGTTGGTTTATTGTACTGGCCTAAATCAGGTTCCAGCCGGTTCAGGATTCTTCCCCGGCAAAACGGGTATCCAAAACGGTCGATGAAACCACCGGCTGCACCTGCATATTCAAAAAGATGCGGTTTTTGGTGGCTCAGTATTTTGGGCTGAACGGCTGCAACCGACTCATCTTTCTCCATCATAATGAGAGGAGATTCCAGCCATCCGGGCGTTACTTCCACATCTGAATTCAGTAGCACAAAAATATCGGCTTTTACCTGTTTCAATGCCCGGTTGTAACCTTCTGCAAAACCATAGTTTTTTTTCAGGTCGATTATTTTTACAGAAGGAAAATTCTTTTTCAGATGATTGATTGAGTGATCGGTTGAACCATTGTCGGCAACAATTAGCTCCACATTTGGCTGGTCGGAGTTACGAATTACAGACGGCAAATAGGTATCGAAAAGTTTTGCGCCGTTCCAGTTGAGAATGACAATTGCAACCTGTTTGTTTTTACCCATATTTTTTAGTTCAGGAAGTGAGTAGTTTTGCAATTGTGGTTGTCAGGCTCTCTTTTTCCAGGGTTTCAAGAATTTCTTTTATTTTTTCTTCTTTATCGGCTTCCTCAGAATGCAAAACAGCATTCAGTTTTTTTACCTGTTTGCCGGTCAATTCATCCTCAAGCAATTCTTTAATAATGAGTTTCTCTTGTTTTTCCTGTGGAAGGCCTAGGCTCTCAAGTTCGCTGATGGCAGCTTCCAGAATTTCCCTGGCCTGAATTCTTACCGGGTCTTTTTCTTTGTCGGACCCACCGGCTGCGGTGTCACGAAGGCTCCAGCTCGAGTAATCGTAAGTCAGGTTTTGGATCATTTTGATTTTGGAATTCTCCCTTCCGAATATACGTTCCAGGAAAATAAGTGTGTGATTTTTCCAGGCATGCAAATCGAATTTTTTGTCATTGAGTCCGGCAATTTGTTCTTTCAGAAGTTCAATTTCTTTTTCGGCCATAGGATAATGTTTATTAGTGTTGCAATTTACTAATTCTGCTTTTCTCCCAAATGTTTATGAATGATTTTATAGAATGCGGGGAAGTAATTTTCGCTTGCTGCCACTATTTCGCCGCCAAACAACCAGTTGTCGCCGCCGTTGAAATCGGATACTTTGCCACCTGCCTGTTGAATAATGAAAACCCCGGCGGCCACATCCCATGCATGCAGGGCGTGTTCAAAAAATGCATCGAAACGGCCTGCGGCCACGTAACAAAGATCGACAGCAGCAGAACCTAACCTCCGCAGCCCGCGGGTATTTTTCATGAGGCTTTTCATGGCATCAATGTAGTCGTCCACCCGGTCAAAATCATAGTAAGGAAATCCGGTGCCAATTAGAGTGTCTTCTGATTCAGAAGCTGTGTTCACTTTAATTTCATTTCCGTTTAAAAATGCCGGGCTCCCTTTCCACGCATAAAACATTTCGTCGAGCCCCACTTCATAAACAACTCCCAAAACCATTTCGTCGCCCTCTTTTAGCGCAATGCTGACCGAGTGCGGCGAAATGCCATGAACAAAGTTGGTGGTGCCGTCCAGCGGATCGACAATCCACATATATTTTTCGCCCGAACTGCCAGCGGTTCCTTCTTCTGCCACAAAGCCACTTTCGGGAATGAGTTCTTTTAACGCTGAAACAATGCGTGTTTCTGCAGTTTTGTCAACGTAAGTGACTAGGCTGGCCGCGCTTTTTAGTTGCACATCTTCGTTCGAAATTTTTGTGCTTTCTTCACGAATGAAACTTCCTGTTTCGCGGGCAATTTGTTGAACTTGCTCACACAATAATTTGTAATCGATTTTATCAGTCATATTAATAGTTTTTAGTCATAATGAAACCGGCATTTGGCGATGAAAATTTCATCGTCTTTTACCTGGTAAATTAAGAGATGTTCGTTAT
This sequence comes from Tangfeifania sp., assembly GCA_035269145.1. Classification (GTDB taxonomy): domain Bacteria; phylum Bacteroidota; class Bacteroidia; order Bacteroidales; family Prolixibacteraceae; genus Tangfeifania. Next base: position 8,063 of record DATFJO010000080.1, read on the forward strand.
CAATTCTTCTCGACCAAAATCCTTTGTATTTGTATTTCAGAGGTTCCGGTTTTCCCAAACCGGAAAATGGATTTCTGGCAATGTCTTTCAAAAGTTGGTTGATTCTCTTTAAAATTCGTTTGTCATTTTTTTGCCAGTAGAGATAATCTTCCCACGATTCATCGACAAAAATATATTTCATGGGAATAATAGTTAAGGTTCGATGAGGTCTTTTTGAGAGGAATTTCCTTTTCTGTATTTTTCGATGGCAGCATCTAATCGTTGTTCATTTTTTCTGGATGAAAGTTCATGTTGGGTGGCGCGGAGTGAGTTGTACTCATCCAACGACATGATGACAACTCCTGAGTCTTTGCCCCGGTTAATGATCAGTGTCTCAAAATTTTGGGTAACACTGTCGAGATATCGTTTAATTTCTTTTCTGAAATCGGAAAGCGTTGTTGTAATCATTGATTTCAATATTTGTACATGTTTATGTACAAATATAGGAAACAGGCAAGACTTTAAAAAATTAAATCACCTCAATTTCCACATGTCCGTTTGGAAGAATGGATTTTAATTTCACCTCTCTTAATTTGTTAACAAGACTTTCATCGAAATCAGTTTCCACTTTGATGTAGTTTTCTGTGAAACCGCTCATCGATTCACCGTTTTTCTGTGCTTCGAACAAAACAGTTTGGGTAGTGCCCAGGTTTTTTTCGTAAAAACTGCGGAGCTTTTTTTCCGATAGGTTGATGTACATTTGGGTGCGTCGTTTCCGGTCTTCAACCTCCACTTTCCAGGGGATTTTTAACGCCTGGGTGCCGCTTCTTTCAGAATAGGTAAATGCATGAAGTTGCGAAATTTCAAGTCCGTTTATGAAATCGTACGACTCCTGAAATAGTTTTTCTGTTTCGCCGTTTGTGCCGGCAATTACATCTACACCAATGAAAGCATGCGGAACTTTTTCGCGAATTCGTTCAATTCGGTGTTCAAAAAGTTTTGTGGAATATTTGCGTTTCATCAGCGATAAAACTTCGTCGGAACCCGATTGCAGCGGAATGTGGAAATGCGGCATAATTACATCCGACTTGGCCACCAAATCAATGATATCATCTTTCAGCAAGTTGGGTTCGATAGATCCAAGCCGCAACCGTTGAAGGCCTTCAGTTTTCTCAAGTGCTTTCAGCAAATCCAGAAAATTCTCATCGTTCGACTTCCCAAAATCACCAATGTTTACACCGGTCAGAACAATTTCTTTAAACCCTTTTTCAACGGCTTTGCGGGCTTCTTTTACCGTGTTATCAATAGAATCATTCCGGCTCCGTCCACGTGCGTAAGGAATTGTACAGAATGAGCAGTAATAATCGCAACCGTCCTGTACTTTCAAAAAACTACGGGTGCGATCGCCCCACGAAAAAGCCTGGTGGTAGCTTTTTATATCGGGCAAACGGGTGGTTCGTATTTCAGTGGTTTTTTTCTTTTTAAGATTTCCGAGGAATTCAGGAATTTTGAATTTTTCCTGTGTTCCCAGCACCAAATCAACACCTTCGAGCTGACCTACTTCCCCTGGTTTTAATTGTGAATAGCATCCAACCACAATTACCATCGCTCCCGGATTTTTTCGGGTAGCCTGCCGTATAATGTTCCTGCTCGATTTATCGCCCTGGTTGGTTACCGAGCAGGTATTGATTACGTAAACATCTGCTTTTTCATCGAAATCAACACGATCAAAACCCACTTCATTAAAAGTTCCTGCAATTGAGGAAGTTTCAGAAAAGTTAAGTTTACATCCCAGCGTATAAAAAGCAGCTTTTTTCCCTTCGTATTTCATTTATAATCATTCTAAATAAAATGCAAAGGTAGAAAAAAGCTGCTTTTTGCAAACTGCAAATTAAAGCAGGTCGCTGGCCAGTTCTGCCAGGTAACTCCGTTCACCTTTCACCAGGTTGATGTGGGCAAACAAATCCTGGTTTTTCATGTGGTCAACCATGTAGGAAAGGCCGTTCGATTTCATGTCGAGGTACGGCGAATCGATTTGTTGCAGATCGCCCGTAAAAATCATTTTTGTTCCTTCCCCCGCACGTGTAATAATCGTTTTTATTTCATGTGGAGTCAGGTTTTGGGCCTCGTCGATTATGAAATAAGAGTTGGACAAGCTACGTCCGCGAATGTAGGCCAGCGGAGTAATCACCAGTTTTTCTTCTTTCTGAAGATCCTCGATTCTCTGGTATTCCTGGCTTCGCGGATTAAACGCATGCTTAATCACCCCCAGGTTATCAAACAGCGGCTGCATGTACGGATTGATTTTCTCGGAAGCATCACCGGGCAAAAATCCCAGGTCGCGGTTGCTGAGTGCCACAATTGGCCGTGCCAGCAAAATCTGGTCGAACGATTTGTGCATTTCAATTGCTGCAGCCAGTGCCAGCAGGGTTTTTCCCGTTCCCGCCTTTCCGGTGAGTGCCACTAATTGGATCGACGGGTCCATCAAAACACTCAGGCTGAAAGTTTGCTCAGCGTTTCGTGGTTTTATGCCGTATGCCGGTTTTTTTTCCACCCGCAGAATACGTTTGTCTTTGGCATCGTAACGGGCAAGCACACTTGAGTTGATTCCTTTGAAAATATAACATTCATTTGCTTCCGGTACAAATTTTCCTTTTAGTTCTTCCATCGCAAAAGAACCCTGTTCGTAGAGCAACTCTATTAAATTATCGTCAAAGTTATCAAAGGTTGTGATGGTTTTATCCAGCACATTTTCGTCGGTAACCTGGTCGGTTTTATAATCTTCCGAAATAATTCCCAGCGACTTGGCTTTCATTCTCAGGTTGATGTCCTTGCTCACCAGTACTGCTTTACGTTTCGGATAGGCTTTCGAAGTGTACTCAGCAATGGCAAGAATGCGGTGATCGGGGATGTCTTCGCGAAACGAAGTTTTTAATTCTTCTGAAAAAGGTTTGCCGGTTTCAATGCGCAGCTTGCCTTTTCCTTTTCCGAGCGATTTACCTCCGTTAAACAGTTCGTCACCCACAATTTCATCGAGCACACGCACAAACTCGCGTGCCTGGTAATTGATGAGGCTGTTTCCTCTTTTGAATTTGTCCAGTTCCTCCAGCACAGTTATCGGAAGGATAATGTCGTTATCCTGGAACTGGTAAATACAGGTGTGATCATGTAAAATTACATTTGTATCGAGAATGAAAATTTTACTTTTACTGGTTTTGCTCAGCATAGTTGTAGAATTGAATTTCCTAAATGTAGATAAATTCGGATGATTAGTTGAAGAGCAAATCAATTTTTAATAAACTTGCACCGGTTAATAAATATTTCCGGTTTGAATTATTCTGATACACTAAATT
>DATFJO010000081.1:0-5532 GCA_035269145.1 Tangfeifania sp.
GCCGAAGAAAAATCCATCTTGGCATTTTCAATGTTTTTACGTGCTTTATTGGTTTTCGGATAAAGCACTTCAAACTCCATATCATCGTCGGAAGCCTCTTCCGAATCATTAAAACTTAAAGTTTTCTGATCAGAAACAGAAGTTGATTTTTTCCCGGGAGATTTTTTCTGAAATCCGGAATTTTCGGTTTCCGCATTTTCTTTTAAGTGGTGTGTCTCTTTTTCCGGTTTCCTGTCGCCTGTAATTTCCGGAATTGAACTGTTGCCAAAACCTGTGGCAATCAGCGTTACAGAAATATCATCGCCCAGAGTATCATCTTTTCCGTTCCCCCAAATCAGGTCGGCATCAAAACCAGCCATATTTTGCAGGTAATCTGTTATTTTTCCCACTTCATCCATGGTTACCTCCTTGTTGCCGGAAGTAATATTCAGCAAAATATTTCTTGCGCCACGAATGTCATTATTGTTGAGCAACGGAGAATTTAATGCTTTTTCAACTGCCACAGTAGCCCGATCTTCACCATCAGCAACACCGGTTCCCATAATGGCAAGTCCGCTTTTGCGCATCACGGTTTCCACATCGGCAAAATCAACATTGATGTAACCCGGAACGGTTATGATTTCAGCAATCCCTTTGGCTGCGGTTGCCAGAATATTATCGGCCTTTGAGAACGCTTCCGAAATTCCAAAATCGCCAAACATTTCGCGGATGCGCTCATTGTTGATTACAAGTAAGGCATCAACATGTCCTTCCAATTCGGCAATCCCGTCAATCGCCTGTTTAATACGGCGTTTGCCCTCGTTCCTGAACGGAATGGTAACAATGCCAACTGTAAGATAACCTTCTGCACTGCAGGCTTCTGCAATTACCGGTGCTCCGCCGGTTCCGGTTCCACCACCCATTCCGGCGGTTACAAAAACCATCTTGGTATTTTGCGAAAGCGCCTGTTTTACATCTTCAATATTTTCAATGGCTGCCTGTTTTCCCACTTCGGGTTTGTTCCCGGCTCCTCGTCCCTCGGTCAGCGAGGATCCCAGTTGTACTTTTGTAGGAACCGGGCTGGCATCCAGGGCCTGGGCATCGGTATTACATATTATAAAATCAACATCTCTGATTCCCTGCTTAAACATATGATTTAAGGCATTTCCGCCACCGCCGCCAACACCTACCACTTTTATGTCGGCACCCGGGTTTTTCGGAAATGAAAAATTTGCCATTTTCTCTGTCATTTTACTGTCTTTTTAAGGTTTAACTCTGCTATTCTTCCAGCGACTGATCTTCATCTTCAAATAACTTTCCCAATCCAAAATTCTTATAAAACCAGTTGTCGATATTATTTTGGCCAACCGGTTCGTCTGCTTTTTCTTTTTTCTTTTTTTTCTTTTTCCGTTTTGTTGAAAAAAGTGGTTTATCGGTTATGGTTTTTATAGTGCTTTTCTTTTCAGAAACAGATTTTTCACTCCTGTTGTTTTCTGCAGTATCATCTTTCAGAAAATATTGTTCTTCACCTGAATCGGCTTCCACTTCAACGGGCTCCTGATTTTCGTCTGCCTGTTCTGCTTCTTCCGCTTCGAGGTTGTATTTTTCAGGTTCTTTTTTGGGTTGCAGCAACTGGTTGGGGTTGGTCACAAACCCGGTAGCCAAAATTGTTACGCTGATATCTTCTCCCAGCGATTCATCGTATCCGTTTCCCCAGATTATATCAGCATCCTGTCCGGCTCTCTCCTGCAGCACTTCAATGATTTCGCCAATCTCGCCAATGGTGATTTCATCTTTCCCCGAAATTATATTCAGCAGAATATTTTGTGTGCCGTAAATATCGTTGCTATCGAGCAGCGGCGATTCAAGCGCCTGGTTAACAGCATTCATTGCGCGTCCTTCGCCCGAGGCAATACCGGTTCCCATAATAAACACGCTGCTGTTGTGCATCACCGTAAACACATCGGTGTAATCAATGTTGATATTGCCGTGAATGGTAATAATTTCGGCTACTCCTTTTACGGCAGCAGCTACAATATTATCAGCCTTTCTGAAGGCCTGCCGGGCAGGTAAATCTCCAAAAATATTGTGCAGCCGCTGGTTGCTCACCACCAGCATACTGTCAACATATTTACCCAGTTTTTCGATGCCTTCCATCGCCTGTCCAAATCGCTTTTTCCCTTCAGCCGGCGAAGGCACCGTTACAACGGCAATTGTAAGGATGTCGAGTTCGCGGGCCAGTTGCCCAATTACAGGTGCTGCACCGGTACCGGTTCCGCCACCCATTCCGGCGGTAATAAACAGCATTTTTGTGTTTTCCTTTAACACATTTTTGAGGTCTTCGTAATTTTCGCGGGCCGCCTCCTCTCCCATCTGTGGCTGGTTGCCTGCACCCCGGCCTTCGGTGAGGGTAACTCCCAACTGAATTTTTACCGGTACCGGACTGTTTTCCATTGCCTGGCCATCGGTATTACAAATGATAAAATCAACACCCGCAATTCCTTCCTCGTACATATGACTGACCGCGTTGCAGCCACCCCCGCCCACTCCAATCACTTTAATGATGGAAGAGGATGAGGCCCGTGGAAATTGAAAATTTACTAATTCGGTCATATCATTTTTTTTTAATTCATTGCAACATCGTCATCATCGTCAACATAATCAAGCACTCCCTGCACCACATTTTTCAGCCACGGCGAAATGCCTCCTTCCTTTTTCTTCTTTTTGGGCTTTTTCTTTTTCTCTTTTGGCAGAGGATCAACCTTTTCAAGCGCCATTTGGAGCAACCCAAGCACAGTATGAAAATCGGGATGTTCCAGACCTTCAATTTTTGTGGAAGGATGAGCCACTGAAAATGCCAGCCGTGCATCCATTCCTGTTCTGAATTTCACAAGCGAAACCAGGTTATTCAGGGCCGAGGTACCGCCCGAAAGTACAATTCCTGAACCGAGATCATCAGCAATGCCTGATTTTTCAATCTGAAAAAACGCACTGTCTACTATTTCTTCCATTCGCGCCTGAATGATGAACGCCAGACTTTTAAATGAAATTTCTTTAGGCTCCCAGCCGCTGTGGCCAGGAATGGTTACCACTTTTTGTTCGTCGGCAAAATCGCCGAGCGCCTGCCCGTATTGTGTCTTCAGTTGCTCGGCCCACTTGGGCAGGATGGAACAACCTTCTTTGATATCGTTTGTTACAACATTTCCGCCAAACGGAATCACGGCAGTGTGAACCAGTGCTCCTTCGTTGTATATAGCCAGCTTGGTAGTGCCGGCACCCATATCGAGCAAAATCACCCCAAGTTCCTTTTCATCTTCTGTCAATACAGCTTCGCCGGCAGCCAGGGGAGATAAAACAACATCGCCCGGTTCGAGATCGAGCTTATTTAGAACCCGTTCATAATTGGCAATATGAATTTGCGGCACGGCAATAATTTTGTAGGTGGCTTCAATTTTACGTCCGGTAATCCCAACAGGACTGAGGTCAACGATTTCATCATCAATTACAAACAACTGCGGCAAAATGTGCAGGATGGTAAATTCCTGTTCGATGTTCAGTTCTTTGGCTTCATTGTACAATTCATTTACATCGTTTTCGGTTACCACGCCGTCTCCTGAAGTAAGCCGGGTTCCTTTGTATTCATAAATTTTCATCGGCTGGCCGGCATAGGCAATATCCACTTTATGAATTTTGCCATCCACCTGTTCGGCCAAATCATCTATCACCTGCCCGATGGAAGTTGCCGCTTCTTCGATATTAAAAATCACCCCCCGTTTAATTCCTTTTGAAGGCAATTTTGATGCACCCAAAATTTCCATTTTCCCTTCGCTGTTTTTAATTCCGGCGAGGGCAGTAATTTTGGTAGTGCCTGCATCGATAACAACCGATAAATTTGTTTTTGAAGCCATATTATCTCTTTTTTGCAATTACCTGATTATCGTATTTTAAACTCACCATTTTGTATTCATTCCATTTGTTGCGTGCCATCACCTGCTGGTAAAATGCTTTCATATTGCGCAGTTTTGCCTGATAATTTTCCAGCCTTCCCAGTTCAATCAGATGATCGCCAATTAGTGGAGTCAGCATAATGTCGCCATCCTGCTCCACATGCACCTGCTCTATTTGTGCTTCCCAAAAAGGATTATTTTCAAGAAACAAAACAAACGGCAGCAGTTGCTCTTTGGCAAATTTTTCAGAAAAATACCCGGTAGCTACCAACACATTGGCCGTGTAATTTGACGAAACCGGAATTTTCTCCCCGTTTTTATCGAGGTAATACCGTCCCCCGGCTGACATAATCCGCACTGCCGGTTCCCTGTGTTTCACCCTGACACCAAGAATTCCCCGATAGTTTACAGTGTCTTTTGCAATCACTTTATAAACTTCCGCCTTGTAAATTGCCTGGTGCTTTTCCACTTCATTTTCAATAAAATCGGCATTTATTTGTTCCAGGTTTTTGCCGATTAGTTTGTCGTCGGCTGAGTTGACCAACCGGGCAATCTCGTCTTTACTTATTTTGATGAGTTCATTTTCACTGATTTCAATTTCGATGCTGCGGCAGGGAATATTCCTGCTCTCGTTTGCAGAAAATGCCAGCGTGATTACCAGAAAGGCAACCAGCACAACAAAACCTATTAATTTCAGCAACTTACGCAACATTCTCTTTTTGTTTTAAAACCTCAATTATTTCATTTCCTATTCCGTCAATATTTCCTGCGCCCATTGTCAGCACAATTTCTGTCTCTCTGTTTGCCAGAAGTCTTCCTACTTCCTCTTTTTCAACCAGGTGCTTGTTTTCATTTTGCATCTTTTCGAAAATAGTTTCGGATGTCACTCCCGGAATCGGTTCTTCGCGTGCCGGGTAAATGGGCACCAAAACCGGTTCGTCGAGCAAATCGAGGCTGGCCGCAAACTCTACTGCAAAATCGCGGGTGCGCGAATACAAATGGGGCTGAAAAATTCCTGTGACTTTCCGGTTCGGATACAACGCTTTAACCGATGAGATCACTGCCTTCAACTCAGCCGGATGGTGTGCATAATCATCGATGTAAACCTGTTTGTCGGTTTTATATTTTACATCGAACCGGCGTTGCACTCCCTGGTAATTATCCAACCCGTTTTTTATTTCGTCGGCCGTGGCGCCTGCAAAAAACGCCAGCGCAGCCGCACCCACCGCATTTTCAACATTAATCAGGCCGGGATAACTGAGGCGGCATCCCAGAATAATTCCTCCGGGTGTGCGCAGATCAAATTCATAAAATCCGCCTTCACTGCTCAGTTTCAAATTAAGGGTGCAAAAATCCGCATCTTCCTGCAATGCATAAGAAAAAACTTCAGCAGTTGTTTTCTGAACATCCAAAGCGACACCCTTTTTGAGCACCAGCTTTCCGCCCGGTTTTATCTGCGAAATGAATTTTTCAAACGATTCTACTATTTTCCCCTTTTCACCATAAATATCGAGATGATCGGCATCGAGGGAAGTAACCAGCGCCAATTGCGGGTACAAGTGCAAAAACGAACGATCGAATTCATCGGCCTCTGCTACAATCCATT
>DATFJO010000082.1:0-2670 GCA_035269145.1 Tangfeifania sp.
TTTTTTAACCCGGTTAGCTTTTTTCACAGGATGGATTCTTTTTTACATTTTTCTGAAATCGCAGGATTGATTATATTCGTTCGTTCAATACTGAATAAAAACGATGCTGAAAAAGATATTGCAATCAAACCGGAACAGCCTGCTGGTATTACTTATTCTTACAGCCATCTGCTATTCGCCGGTTGTAAAAAACGAATTTGTTACGTTCGACGACGGAGTACTGATTCATAACAACCCCATTATTACGGATGACGGTGTTTCGGTGAAGGAGATTTTTCAGTCGAAAGATTTTACACCGCATTACAAACCGCTTGTGTTTTTAACCTGGCGTGCCGAGTACCAGCTTTTTGGCGAAAATCCCCTGCCATTTCTTTTGAATAATCTCTTACTTCATCTGCTTAATACTTTTTTGCTTTTTCTGATCGGATTAAAACTTTTCCCGCTTCTAAAAACCGGCACTCAGAATTCCCGTTTATTTTCATTTATCATTGCGTTGCTTTTTGCAATTCATCCCATTCATGTTGAATCGGTAGCCTGGGCAACTGAAAGAAAAGATGTGTTGTATTCTTTTTTCTTTTTGCTGGGCTGGTTGTTGTATTTCAGGTTTCTGGAAGAAAAAAAGACCTACCTTCTAATTTTGTCGGTTGTGAGTTATGCGCTTGTCCTGCTTTCCAAATCGATGGGAATTACATTGATTGCACTAATTGTACTCACCGACTGGGTTTATTACGGAAAATTCACCAAAAAAATCATTCTCGAAAAAATTCCGTATTTGCTTGTATTTATTGGGGGCATGTTCATTTACGGAATGCTGACTGATTTTGGGGATCATGCCACCGGGCTCACCTCAACTACAATATTAAGCGCGAGTGAAGATGAGGCTTTTTTTGCCGATTATCCCTGGCTGCTAAAACGTGCTTTAATTGTTTCATTGCGGCTGATTTTATGGATTTTGCATGTGTTTATTCCGGTAGCCTATTCAATAATGTACCCCCGCGAACAGGTGCTCGATTTTGTTGGAAAAGGAATTTTGTTGTTCCCATTCCTCATTGCGGGTTTACTTTTCCTGGTTTATAAATGGCGAAATACGAACCTTCTTTTTGCTTTCGGTATTTTGTTTTTTCTTGTCACAATCAGTCCGGCAGTTGCAATCAGCGAAAAGGGTTCGGGCGTATTTTTACCCGACAGGTACACGTATATTCCTTCCACCGGGCTTTTTATTGCGGCTATAGGTTTACTGTGCAACCTTAAAATGAAGCGCAAAACAGCAACATTTTTGCTGACCGCTTATTTTGTGTTTTTAGGAGTGAAGTGCTATTCACAGGTAAAAGTCTGGCGCAATTCTGAATCGCTTTGGAACAATGCAGTCAGTTTATTTCCCGATTTTTCAAGGGCCCGTAACAGCCGTGGGTATTATTACATGAAAGTGGGTGAAAATGATAAGGCATTGCGCGATTTGACCATTGCCATCAAGAATGATCCGGACTACTACGGGGCTTACAATAACCGATGCAACCTTCTGTTTTCAATGGGAAAATATGAAGAGGCGCTGGCCGATATAAACGTTTTGGTGCGTTCGAGGCCTGACTACGTAAAATACATAACAACCAAAGCAGGTATTCTTTTTAAACTGAACAGAAACGAGGAAGCAATTGAGCTGTCAGAAAGGGCCATTGAATTGGATCCTGAAAGCCTGGAATCGCATAAAAACCTGGCCATTATTTATTTCCGGACGAAAAGATATGCAGAATCATTACCTCACTGGCAAAAGTGCACCGAACTGCAGCCCGAAAATGCCCGCAATTTTGCTGATATGGGTTATGCTTTACTAATGGTCCGCAAATATGAAGAAGCTTTAAATGCTTACAACGAAGCAATAAAAATTGATCCTGAACTTGCCAGTGCCTGGTACAACCGTTCGTTTACGTGGCTTCGTTTGGGAAACAAGGAAAAGGCAAAAGAAGATGCGCTACAGGCCAAAAAGTTAGGAGCCAATGTTACCGATTCCTATTTAAGAAGATTGGAATAAAACTGCCGGTTTATTTATTTTTTTGCAACACCAATTCTTCGTATTCGCTGCCATCTGCAAAAGCTTCGATGATAACCGGGCCCTTTGATGCAAATGCTTTTTCAAGCGCTTTCTGATAATTTTTGAAACTTGAAGCTTTTATAACCGGAACGCCAAAATAGTGGTTTTTGGGTTGAATTAATTCTTCAGGCAGGTCGGTGCCATATTTTGAATCGAAATCCTTTTTATCCTGTTTTATGCGGATGAGCGACAAACTGTTGTCTTTAATCACCACAAAAACGATGGGTAAATTGAGTTGTTTTGCAGTGGCCATTTCGCCGGCCATCATACGGAAGCCGCCGTCACCGGTAAGGCAGGCAACTGGCAAATCAGGATGACAGAGTTTTGCGGCAATGGCAGCGGGCACGCCAAATCCCATCGACGACCAGCCGTTTGTCATCAGCAGTTTTTCGGGCGATGGCGTTTTCCATTGTTGCCCGGCAAGGTGAAGATGGGCACCTACGTCGAGGGTGAGTATTCCCTCTTGAGGCAATGCTTTGCGCAGGCCGGCAATTACTGCCCGCGGACCAAAACTGTTTTTGGGAGGTTCAAGTTTTTTGAATAATTCCTCTTTGCGGGATTTGAGAGTTTTTAGATCCCAG
>DATFJO010000083.1:0-7521 GCA_035269145.1 Tangfeifania sp.
CTGGCGGGCCGGTTGATTCTGCCACCTGATTTTGATTCATCTAAAAAATACCCGGTAGTGGTGTATGTTTACGGAGGTCCGCATTCGCAACTAATTACAAAGAACTGGCACAACAGCGCCCGCTGGTGGCAGTATTACATGGCTGCCCAGGGGTATATCGCTTTTACAATGGACAACCGCGGAACCAATAACCGTGGCCGCGCATTCGAAACCGCAGTGCACCGTAAGCTGGGAATATTGGAGACCGAGGATCAAATGCAGGGAATCGAATACCTGAAATCGTTGCCTTATGTCGATGCCGACCGGATTGGCGTGCATGGATGGAGCTACGGCGGATTTATGACACTCAACCTGATGATGCGCCACCCCGAAGTTTTTAAGGTGGGCGTGGCTGGCGGACCGGTGGTTGACTGGAGCTTGTACGAAGTGATGTATGGCGAACGGTACATGGATCGTCCCAACGAAAACCAGGAAGGTTATGAAGAAACCAACATGATAAACCATGTGGCTGATTTGAATGGCAAACTGATGATTATTCACGGTGTTCAGGACGATGTGGTGGTGATGCAGCACAGCATGAAATTCCTGCGTGAATGTGTTAAACAAAATAAGCAGCTCGATTTCTTCGTTTATCCTACGCATCCGCACAATGTTCGCGGAAAAGACCGGATTCACCTTATGCGGAAAGTGAGCGATTATTTCATCGATAATTTATAGGTGCAGATCAACTTTGAATTCAAAACGAAAATATAAATCAACATTTTTCCCGCTTTCTGAATGTTGGAATTGTGGTAATATATTGAAATGAGGCCTTTCAACATATTGACTTTTTTGCTGGGCGTTTTCATCCTTTTGGCAACTGCAATGCTGTTTACTCCACCCGATGGCGTAAAATTGGGTGAATTTACTTTCCATATGCCCACATTTAAAGAAATGTTGCTGGAAGATGAAGTGGAATATGCCGATGTTTCAGCAATTATTGAAAATCAGTTTAATATCGACTCTGCTGCTGTAATTGAGGTGGATATTGCACACGGCGACACTATAAAAGAAGTGATTACGGGAGCCAGTTACGATTCGCTGGTGAGTAAAATTCATAAATTGGAATTTGCTGAAACAGGACGTAAACATCTTTATCGTTTTTTCGAAAAACTGGAAAATGATTCATTAACGCGGATGATGCATTATGGCGACAGCCAGATTGAAAGCGACCGGATGACAGCTTTTATCCGCAATAAACTCCAGTTGAGATTTGGCGGCACCGGAGTTGGGCTGCGCCCCGCATTGCAACCTTACGATTTTATTTTTAGTGCCCGGCAGGAGAATTCCGGAGACTGGAACCGTTATCCGCTTTATGGCAAAATCGATTCGCTGGTCGATCATAAAAAGTATGGAGCAATGGCAGCTTTTTCCCGTTATGCTTCTTTAACCTACGATTCAGTTCCATTCAGGCCATCCATTGATTACAGAGCCGAATTAACTATTTCTGCAACCAGCTTTTCTTTTGAACTTGCCCGTAAATATGAATATTTCAGAATGTTTTACGGAAATTCAAAAATGCCGGTGCAGTTAAGGCTTGGGGCTAACGGAACAATTGTGTTGCGCGATTCGTTAAAAGCAAACACTGATTATGCGGTTGTTGAATGCGATTTGCCGGATACCACCAATACTGTTTCGCTTATATTTGAAGGATTCGACAGTCCTGATATTTACGGAATAGAACTGGCCTCACGTTCAGGAATAATTGTCGATAATATTGCATTGCGGGGCAGCTCGGGACTCTTTTTTACGTTGAATGATTTTGAACACAGTCAAAACATGTACAACGACCTGAAACCTGATTTGTTTTTACTTCAGTTTGGCGGGAATATGGTTCCCTACATCAGCGAGGGTGGTCCCCAACGAATTAAAAACTACATGCGACGATTCAGGAGGCAAATCCGAAGAATTAAACAAACCTGCCCCGATGCAGCAATAATTGTAATCGGCCCGGGCGATATGTCTACCAAAGAAAAGGACCGTTTTGTGACCTATAATAACTTGCCGGAACTGGTGGAAGCTATGAAAAATGTTGCCCTGTTAACAGGCTGTGGCTACTGGAATATGTTCGACGCAATGGGAGGAAAAAACAGCATGCCCTCGTGGGTAAATGCCGAACCCGAACTGGCACGTCCGGATTATGTGCATTTTTCGAACCGGGGAGCGCGGCTGATTGCCAATATGTTTTACAACGCGCTGATAATTGAGTACAATAATTTTTTGAACGAAAATCTGAAACCGGAAAATAAACCTTGACGAATTGGAGTTTCTGCAGCAAATAGAATGGGGCGAATACCTGAAAAGTATTTTTTTGTACGACAAGGAGTCGCCTTTAATTTTTACCCGATTTTTCTTTTGGGGATTTTTTGCTATGGTGCTGGCAGGTTACTCGTTTGTTTACAATAGCCGCAACCGCAGTCTGCGTGCCGGCTACCTGTTTGCCGCCAGTTTGTTTTTCTATTACAAATCCAGCGGATTTTTCTTTTTTATTTTGCTGTTCTCTACGTTTGTCGATTTTTTTATCGGGAAAGGAATTTATACCTCGAAAAGTAAATTGATAAAGAAATTGCTATTGGCGTTGAGTGTGGTTGTTAACTTATCATTGCTTGGTTATTTCAAATACGCCTATTTTTTTACTGAAAGCCTGAATACACTGCTTGGCGGCGATTTGCAGGTGGTTAATTACCTGGCGTTGTGGGCCAACCAGGCCACGGGAACTCATTTTGAAGTGAACCAGATTTTGCTGCCGGTGGGAATTTCCTTTTTTACGTTTCAAACCATCAGTTACTCGGTGGATGTGTACCGCGGTGAGACGCAACCGGTAAAAAACCTGATCGATTTTGGGTTTTACGTTTCCTTCTTTCCACAGCTTGTGGCAGGTCCAATTGTTCGTGCCTCGGGTTTTGTAAAACAGATTTATGAAGATTACCGGGTTTCGAAAGCTGAGTTTGGCTGGGCCATCTATATTATTCTGAAAGGACTGGTAAAGAAAATTTTTATTGGCGACTACATTGCTGTTAATTTTGTCGACCGCGTTTTCTCTGATCCCGTTTCTTATTCAGGCTTTGAAAACCTGATGGCACTTTTTGGTTATTCACTCCAGGTTTATGTCGATTTTTCGGGATATACTGATATTGCCATTGGTGTGGCTTTGCTGATGGGATTCAGGTTGCCGCAAAACTTCAATTCGCCCTACAAAGCCAAAAATGTGGGAGAATTCTGGAAGCGCTGGCACATCTCACTTTCATCGTGGCTGAAAGATTATTTATATATTCCAATTGGCGGAAATCGCAGCGGTTCAACTTTTAGTTACCTCAGCCTGGGAATTATTTTGGCCATAGTTGTTTTACTTGCCGGTAAACTCATTTTGATACCCATTTTTGCAGGCGTTGTTTTGCTTTTTGCAATTCTTGCCCGGTTTTCACCAACTGTAAAACGGCAAATTGATACCAATATCAACCTGATGTTGACGATGCTTTTGGGCGGGCTTTGGCACGGTGCGTCGTGGCAGTTTATTATTTGGGGCGGATTGAACGGACTGGGCCTAATGGTTTACAAATTCTGGCGCAAAATCAGTCCGTGGGAGATGAAGACAAACTGGCTGTCAACAATCTGGAAAATAACTATCACCTTCTGTTTTATCACATTTACACGTATTTTCTTCCGTTCCGAATCAATGGAAGTGGTAAATGGAATGATGCATCAGATTGGCACCAACCTTAATTTGTCCATTGTTCCTGAAGTGTTGGTGGCTTACAAATGGGTTTTCCTGGTAATGCTGTTTGGGTTTTTCACCCACTGGGTGAGTCAAAAATGGAAAGACCGATTGAAAGATGCATTTATTGCTGCGCCACTTTGGCTGAAGATTGTAATTTCAGCCATTGTTGTAATTATTGTTTATCAATCCATTTCTGCGGATATGCAACCGTTTATTTATTTCCAGTTTTAGAGAATTATTCCATCTCAACGACAAAAAACTTCACCTCAACGAAAAAAATCTTTTGATTTTTATTAACTGCTTACATTTGAAAGGAAAATTTAAAATCAATTATCATGAAAGCACGAAAATGGATATTTATCGCTTTTATTACCTTCTTTTTTTCGGGATGCGTGGTCTATTCGTTTTATCCGCTTTATACCGAAGACGATTTGTTTGCAAACGATATTCTTACCGGAAAATGGATCGATGATGAAGGTACCGAGTGGTTTTTTGAACATGCGTATTTCGGAAAAAAAGCGCCTGAAAATATCGACAGCACATCGTATGTTTTGAAGCTCAAAACAAAGGATGAAACTCATTTTTCCGCCAAGGAGTTCAGTGTGCACGTCGTTAAACTGGGTGGAACTTATTTTCTCGATTTTTATCTCGAAGAATTCCTCGATGATGATGAACTCGAACTGGCGTCGTTTCATATTATTCCGGTACATACTTTTGCAAAACTGACTTTTACCGATGACGAGCTGCAGATTAACTGGTTCGACCAGGACTGGCTCGAAGATTTAATTGAAAAAAACCGAATCCGTATTCATCACGAAAACAATGGCGATTTTATTTTACTCACTGCAAAACCGGCAGAACTCCAAAAGTTTGTAACAAAATATGTAAATTCGGAGGAAGCATTTGAAGACGGGATGGAAGCTGTATTAACCCGGAAATAAATGGTAAGAAAACTAAAAATAGCAATCAGACAATTTGTTAAAAACAGGGTGCTACAGCACATCCTGTTTTGGTGTTTGTCTTTTCTTGTGTTGCTGAATATTTTGAAAGTATCGTCAGATGTCAAGCAAATCGATCTGATTTACACGGCCATTTTCCATGTGCCCATTATTCTGATTGTTTACCTAAACCTGAAAGTGTTGTTTCCGGGATTTCTTGAAAAAGGGAAATACATTTTATATGGTGCGTTGGTGCTGACACTGGTGGTTTTTGGTTCGGGATTTTATATACTTCTTTTTGGTAACTGGATCGATTATATTTTTACTGGTTACTATTTCATAGCGTATTACAGTTTTTGGGATATTTCGCTTTATCTCATTGTTTATATTTCACTCACCAGCCTGCTTCGTTTGGCCCGTGGCTGGTTTCGTCTGCAGGAAATGCAAAATGAAAAAACTGAGACGGAGTTGAAAGCATTGCGTTCACAAATAAATCCGCATTTCCTGTTTAATTCCCTGAACAGCATTTACAGCCTGGCCCGGAAAAATTCAGATTTGGTTCCTGAAAAGGTAGTGCAATTAAGCGACCTGATGCGGCATGTAATTTACGAATCGGATACTGATGCAATTCCGCTGGAAAAAGAAATTGAAATGATTCGAAATTACATTGAGCTGCAAAACCTCAGAACACCCGATTCAGAAAAAATTAAACTGGAAGTTTTAGGAGATTTGAAAGAAAAGAAAATTGCACCGCTCCTGTTTCTTCCTTTTGTTGAAAACAGTTTTAAACATGGTTTGAAAGGCGGCGGAAATATGGTGTTTGTGAGTATAAATATTCGGGTTCAGGAAAATTCTCTTTTATTTGAAATTGAAAACAGCAAAGGAAAAAACACAGAAATTAAGGAAGAGAAATACAAAGGAATCGGAATTGAAAATGTGAGAAAACGATTGGATTTGATTTATCCCGGAAAATATTCACTGGAGATTTCTGACGACGAATTTATTTTTAAAGTAACTTTAAACCTGCAATTGAATTAGAATGCCAGTTAACTGTTTAATCGTAGATGATGAACCTCTTTCGCAGGAAGTACTTGCCGACTTTGTTGCTTTGTGTCCCGAACTGAATTTAGCGGGAATTTGCAACGATGCACTGGAAGCAGGAGAGGTAATAAAAAACTCGCAAATCGATCTGCTTTTCCTCGACATCAATATGCCCAAACTTTCCGGAATTGGTTTTGTGAAAAGCCTGGCAAATCCGCCATTATTTATTTTTGTAACGGCTTATCCTGAATATGCACTCGATGGTTTTGAAGTGGATGCGGTGGATTATCTCGTAAAACCGGTTTCTTTCGAACGGTTTCGGAAATCGGTGAACCGGGTGCTGGAGCGTTTGTCTCAAAATTCAGATTCAGACCACGGTCACATCATGGTGCGTGCAGATAAGAAAAAATTCCGGCTGAAATGCGATGATATTTTATTCCTCGAGGCCCGGGGTGATTATGTGAAATTTTTAACAACCAGGCAATCATTAATGGTTCATGGTCGGTTAAAAGATTTTATTGAACTGTTGCCTGCGAAAAATTTTGTGCAGGTACATAAATCTTATGTCATCAATATTTTAAAAGTTAATTATCTTGAAGGTAATTCAGTAAAAATAGTCGAGCACAGGTTGCCGGTGAGTTTGAACTTTAAAGATCAGTTGCTTAATAAACTGGCACAGTAAGCGGCCTATAAAATTTTCCCGATAAAAATACCGAGGTACGAACCAAACGCAAATCCTAAAATGCCAATTGTAATACCACCGATAATTACATCTTTGTTTTTTATCGCACTGGCAACTGCCGGCACAAAAGGTGGTGAATAGGTGAGTGCAGTGATGGCAATAATTGTGGTATCAGCATCTATTTTAAAAATACGTGCCAGGCCAACATGAATAATCATGGATCCAATTACAACCCAAAGTACATATAAAAATAACTCGAGGAATTCGATTTGAAACATTTCGTGCAAATTAGCCATCGATGAAAGTGCAAGGCAGAATGCAATGATAAAATACATACCCAACGGAAAGCTGATTTTAAGTTTGTTGATGGGTTTGATTAAGGAGGCTCCCAGTCCAAGCGTGGTTATAGCCAGAATGACCACAATTACCTGGTCCGACTTTGGAACCAAAAGCGACAATCCACCGCCAATTCCAAAAACAATAAGGGCATAAATCATTGATCTCCCCATATCAGGAAGATTCTTCTTTTTAAAAAGTCCGTCGTAATTTTCAATATGATGATTTTCTTCTTCCATTTCAACCTGCATAACATTTTCTGCTTTTCTGATTACACCATAGCTCGGAAGAAAAGTATGAAACAGACGTTGTGCAACAGTCATCAGAAAAAGCAATGCTACCGACCCGATAATCAAATCGTAGGTGTGGGTGAGAATAAAAATATCAGGGCTTACATTCAGCGCCGTACCAATAGCCGCCAGGTTGGGTGTGCCACCGGTATAAACTCCAATCAGCATTCCTGTTACTTTATCCGATTCACTGATGTTATGTGCAAACAGGAAATACCCCACAAAAATAGCGGCAAGCAAAGAGAAGATGGCAATAATTAGAGAAAGGAGGGTATTTCGGGCATTTTTTAACCACTTTTTCAGGTGCAGCGAAAAAAGCAGTAATGGCAGCGCAATCAGGATGGTATAGTTCATTACGGCTTCCTGAATTTGCGCAATCATATTGTAATTGGCATCACCTTCTACATACGCATTGGAATTCATATATGCCTGAAATTCATTAAGTGGAAGGTAGTTTTGAGTACCGCCCAGCAGTTC
>DATFJO010000084.1:0-5119 GCA_035269145.1 Tangfeifania sp.
CAGAAAGAACACTTACAGATTCTTCTGAAATATCACCCGCTGAATATTTATGAAAGACCCCATGCACGCGATTTGGTAGACATTTGCCGGCAAACCGGTGAAATTATCGTATTTACAACCGCTGTAAAAAATTATGCAGAAAGTGTTTGCAGTAGGCTGGAAATAAACTATTCGAAATTATTATCGCGCGAAGATTGCCGGGTGGTCAACGGAATGTTTGAAAAATATGTTGAGCAGAACTGGCTGAATAAATATGATGAAATATTGATTATAGACGATTCTCCTGAAATCTGGGATTCAAATGCCCGCAACAATTGCACATTTTTAATTCCTGAAAAATTTACCGGTGATGCTAACGATAATGGATTGAAAGAACTCCTCCGTGAATTAACCGAATTCAAATCGAAAAGTTAAAAGGGATAGTCACAATTTTTTTTTAATCAGATTTTATCCAGGAAACTATTTTCGAATCATCAGGTTTTACCTTGGGTTCAACCATATCAACGAGGTTTCCGTTTTTGTCAATCAGGTATTTCTGAAAGTTCCACGCTATTTCTGAATCCATTTTTCCATTTTTGTTTTTTTCTGTCAGCCACTCATAAACCGGGTGAATATTGTTGCCCTTTACTGAAACTTTCGACATCATTGGAAAAGTAACTCCGTAATTTTTTTCACAAAAAGCGGCAATTTCAGTATCTGAACCAGGCTCCTGGTTGGCAAAATTATTTGCCGGAAAACCGATGATTGTAAAATCCTTACCACCATAAGTTTCGTAGAGCTTTTGTAATTGTTCATATTGCGGTGTAAGTCCGCATTTCGAAGCGGTATTAACCACCAGTACTTTTTTCCCTTTTAAAGATGAAAGTTCAAATGTAT
Source organism: Tangfeifania sp. (assembly GCA_035269145.1). Classification (GTDB taxonomy): domain Bacteria; phylum Bacteroidota; class Bacteroidia; order Bacteroidales; family Prolixibacteraceae; genus Tangfeifania. The sequence goes on from DATFJO010000084.1 coordinate 877, forward strand.
TCCCTTCAATATCTTTAACTATAAAATCATGAAACGATTTTTGGCCAAATGTGATGGTAACCGCGAGTAAGAACAAGATTGTAATTGATAGTTTTTTCATTGTGTAAAAATTTGGTTCTAAAACAATTTAACTGATTAAAAAGTTTTAAAAACTGTTATTTATGCTGGCATGAAGATAATTATTTTTAAAAGAAAAAGGGCAGCTCAATAGCTACCCTTTAGTTAACCCCCAAACACACAAGCAATGCAGGACGCATTGCTGATATAAAATTAAAAAAATCAAATTAAACAGCCAAACAATTTTATAATTAATTTTATTTTTTGTTAAGTATGTTGAGGTTTGCATTTAATTTTTCTTTATAAACATTCTTTCATTTTTTTTCTCAGAAAGGAAAATGTAATTTTATACCTGCCTTTTTATTAATAAACTAAACCTGTATAAAAATGAAAAATAGTTCAACCCGGTTTTTCTCTGCAGAAAATGTCTGTAACAAAAAAATGAAATGAACCGTCGCCATTTTATTGGCGGTGTTTCTGCTGCAGCTATTGGATTAACTGTTGTACCTGCGCACGTTTTGGGTGGCAGGGGCCGGGTTGCTCCCAGCGACAAAATCAATATTGCTTATATTGGTACAGGAACACAGGGACTACGTGAGTTGCCTGATTTGTTAAATATTTCTGATGCCCAGGTTGTGGCAGTTTGCGACCCTCAAAAAGAAGCCGTAGGTTATTACGACTGGAGTCCGCGTGGTTTGCTGAATGAACTGCGTGAAACCATTGGCAATTCAAACTGGATGCCTGGAGGCGACAATACAATTCCCGGCGGTCGCGACAACGGGAAGCAAATTGTTGAGGGTTTTTATGCTAAAAATGCTGAAAACGGAAAATTTAAAGGATGTGCTGCTTACGCCGATTTTCGTGAAATGTTCGAAAAAGAGAAAGGAATCGATGCGGTAAAAATTATGGCAACTGACCATTTACACGGCATAATGGCTATTGCTGCCATGAAAAAAGGAATTCACATGACCATGCACAAACCGGTTGCCAACCGTTTGGAAGAAGGTTTTAAGGTGATTGAAATGGCTCATGCATCGGATGTTATTACACATTTAATTCCCTGGGAAACCAACGGAACAATGGAACAGGTGATGGCATGGATTAATGGAGGAGTCATCGGGAAACTGCGCGAAGTACATAACTGGTCAAACCGTCCGGTATGGCCGCAATATGCAAAAAAACCAATTGAGCAACCACCTTTGCCAAAAGGTTTTGACTGGGATTTGTGGCTCGGGCCGGAAAGTAATCGCCCGTATCATCCGCACTACACCAACATGGTTTTTAGAGGCTGGTACGACTTTGGCGGAGGCGCCATGGCCGACATGGGGCATTACAGTTTGTGGTCGGTTTTCAGGGCGCTGAAGCTCGAAAATCCAACGATTGTTGAGCCAAATTTTAGCCATGTTTGCGGATTGCGTGAAAATTCCACAGCTTATAAAATTCAAAATGATTATTCATTCCCTTATGCCAGCAAGGTAAGGTTTATTTATCCGGCCAACGATGAAAGGGATGCTGTTGATTTAATCTGGTACGACGGCGGAATGCGGCCTCCCGTTCCTGCTGAATTTTACGAACAGGATAAAGAAATGCCCATCGAAGGAATGATGTTCGTTGGTGAAAAGGGGATCATTATGTCGTCGGATTTCTACCTCCGCAACCCTTATGTTTTATCAGGAGATATGAAACTTGCAGAAGAGTTGAAAACCGACAGCACTTTTGAACGTGCCAGCGGAATTCAACGTTTTGTTGATGGGGTGAAAAATGGTAAACAACCGGAAGGCAATTTCCGGGAGGCCTGGCCGATTACCGAGGCAGTAAATCTTTATGCAGCAGCTTTGCGATCAGGAAAAACACTGAAATATGATGCAGCTTCAAGGAAAGTAACCAACGCTCCTGAAGTAAATGAATACCTGACAAGAAAGTACCGGAAAGGATGGAGCCCGGAAGAGATTTAGGTATTGTCCTGACCTTCTCCAAAGGGAAAAAAGATGAATTTAAAAGAATGAATCAGTAAAATCAAAAAGATGAAAACCACAAGACGAAATTTTATAAAAAGAACGGGCGCTGCTGTTGGCGGTGCCGCACTTTTGGGAAATCTGCCAATGAACGCACTGGCAACAACAAATTCTGCTCCCGATGCATTTGGATTCCAGGTTTGGACAATCCGTCAGCAATTATTGGAGGATTTTCCCGCCACTCTGAAAAAAATGGCCGGAATGGGTTATAAACAGGTGGAGATGTGTTCGCCGCTCGGTTATTCAAGTTCAGGTTTCGATGTGTTGAATAACATGAGCGGCCAGGAGATGCGCAAAATAATTGAAGATTGCGGATTGGTTTGTAACAGTTCGCATTTCAATATGGGAGAATTGCGTGATCATTTGGACAACCGGATTGAGTGGGCAAATGGTTTAGAAATGAAACAAATGGTTTGTTCCAGTTTTTGGGTGCCTGAAGATGGCTCGGTAGATGAATACAGGAAAGCGGCTGATGAGTTAAATGGCATTGGTGAGAAAACAAAAAAAGCGGGAATTCAAATGGTGTTTCACAATCATCATAAAGAATTTCAGAAACGTGGTGATGAATTGATTTATGATGCAATTTTAGATGAGTTGGATCCGGATTTGGTAAAAATGCAGTTCCAGGTTGCTGTGGTTGACATCGGTTACAAAGCCACTGATTACTTCAGGAAACACCCGGACAGGTTTATTTCTGCGCATTTGGCAGATTATTCATCGGCAAAAGAAGCGCAGGTTCCGGTGGGGCAGGGAATTGTTGACTGGCAGGATTTTTTTAAAGCTGCTGAAGTTGGCGGCGTAAAAAATTATTTTGTGGAGATGGCTCCGGAAACTTTTGCACCGAGCGCTCAATATTTACTGAGCTTATAATTTTAGCTATCCGTCTGGCGGTTTCCAACCACCTGGCAGGTAAACAGAAAACCTTAAAACAATTCACCCGGTGACTTAAAATCACCGGGTGAATGTAAAACCTTCTCCCAAAATTCTATCGTATATCTTTTTCAATAAAACCCGAGCGGTCAGGTGGAGTCGGACTTTTTACTTTTTTAGGTGGATTTTGTTTCAGTTCTTCCAACAGAACTTCCACCGCTTTTTCAAGTGTCGGGTCGTTTCCTTTGGCCAGTTCTTCCGGCCGGTCAAAAACCCTGATGTCCGGATAAACACCCACACCTTCGATGATCCATTCACCTTCTTCATTAAAAACTCCAAAGCGCGGCACCGAAATGCTGCCGCCATCGGCCAGTGATGCATTGCCCGAAATTCCTACAAGGCCGCCCCAAGTGCGGGTTCCAATTAGTTTACCGAGTCCTTTTTTGCGGAAGTAATACGGAAATGCATCTCCACCCGAAGATGAATAGCCGTTGATGAGCATTACTTTTGGTCCGTCGTGAGCAATACCGGGGGTTTTCATCGGGTTCAATCCGCTGCGGTGCCAGTAGCTCAATGTTTTCCGGTCGAGCAAATCAGTCATAACATCAGGTATAAAACCGCCACCGTTGTAGCGATCGTCTATTATCAATGCATCCTTATCGTGGTAAGCATACATCCCACGAAATAGTTCACGGTTTCCTTCAAACGAAGTGTTGGGAACATGGATGTAACCGATGCGTCCGTTTGACAGTTTTTCCACCATTTCGCGGCGTTCGTTTACCCAGGTGAGGTACTTAATTTCCAGCTCACTTTTCATGGGTTTTACCAGCGATGTGCGAGCCTCGCTGCCATCGGAGTTTTCTGAAACCGTAACTTCGATTAACTCACCGGCCAGGTTTTCAAGGAAATTGTAAGGATTTTCTCCGGCTTCAATTTCCTCTCCGTTAATGCTGATAAGGTAATCGCCCACATTTACATCTACTCCCTGCTCAGTTAAAGGAGAACGACGGGCATCGTTCCAGTTTTCGCCGTCGTAAATTTCGGCAATCCGGAAACGACCTGCATTTTCATCTTCTTCCAGGCGGGCCCCCAGCAAACCGCCTTCCACGCGTTCTACGGTTTCAAAATCACCCCAGTTAACATAAGCGTGCCCGGTATTCGATTCAGAAACCATTTCACTGAGAATGTAATCAAGGTCTGCGCGGTGACCAACATACGGCAGCAGTTTTTCGTAATTATCTCTCACTTCTTGCCAGTCAACATCGTGCAGGTTTTCCACATAAAAATAATCGCGGAAAATC
>DATFJO010000085.1:0-2184 GCA_035269145.1 Tangfeifania sp.
CGAACTTGAAGATGATAAATGCATCAAAATATTATTTAATGGGTTTGGAATATAATTATATATTTTCTTCACATTAACGACACGGTTGCGTATAACCGCAGAGTAATCACCTGAGTTCAATGTATTGAGAATAGAATTTTCGGCATCCTTCATATGAGTCCAAAAGTACTTTACAGTTTTTATTATCAGAATTTTGATCGCAACTATTTTGTCACAGCAAAATACCGTGTTTATTATACTCAAATATGAATTGTGATTATCTCAACATTTCTACAGTAGAGAAATAATCATCACTTACTCCACAGCACAAAATAGCATCATGCTTTTTTTGAGAAAACAAAAAATCAGAATGCAGAGAGTACTGAATATTGCCGGTTGAAGCATGGCCGCCATCAATCGTCTCGAAAAGAAGCTCAAGCCAATCTTTTTCCTGTTTTTTACCGCTCAAAATTTCATGGGGGGTCTTATTTGCCCTTTCACCGCTATTGTAACGACGATGATTATGATAAAACATTATAAAATTCAACATCTCTTGTGAAATTTGATTGCGTGAGGTATTCAGATATGGTCGAATGATGGAGTTAATACACTCTACCATTGCTGAGCTCTGCACAATATGATTGAGATCATGGTAAACCTGCTCTTTAACAGTTTTATATTTTTCTTGAAGGTAACCTTCTGCAATTTCAAGGCAAAAGCTTTCATGCTCCTGGCAATAATTTCGACTTCCAGCTTTTTTTGATTTAATATACCTTTTATGCCATTGCCAGCCTGCACAAAGAGTTTTAAGAGCATCTTTATCAAAGTCGGTATTTTCTAAATGTTTTACTATTGTCGAAGCGTTATCAAAATAAGTCAATAACTTAGGCACGACTTTGCGTATTTTATTAATTGTTTCTGACAGTGTTTTATGGTTCAATGTATCAATGAGATCTAAATATATCTGAATAGTATCTTCTGCGTCCTTGCGTTGCCGAAGATTTCCATTCAAATCAAATACATGCAACTCCTTGATGATCCCTGTGTAGACATATTTAAACTGCTCATATAATTCTATTTTTTTATGAGTTATCTGAGTGGCAGCATTATATGCTGCTGTCCTTTTGGAAATAACCTCAGCACTTCTTGCAGAGTTGATTTTTTTCTGACAATTGTATTCTTTTTCCATTGCCTGGTATGCACTCCTCTCAAACCGATCTACCCAAAGCCCGAGTCTGTGAGCAATAGTATGAAACGTATCTGGTTGCCAGGAAACATCCGATAAGCCTTGTGAATGACCTGATGTCAAGCCGCTTCCTTCATCACTGACCAGGTAAACGGCTATGTGGCCATTGTTTTCAATGCAATTCCAATGCTCTACCCAGTCTTTAGCCTTTCGAGTATCCGATAATTCCATTTTCAATATTGCAGAACTAACAGGGTCCACTGTCACTAAAATCGGGGTGTTTTTTGAAAATATTTCATCACTGGCAAAAACCATCAATCGTATATTTTCTTCCTTATTTATTAAGGTGCCAGGGAGCAAAGATCCAACATGTTTAAGGTATTGGCTTATAAAACCCGTTGAATTATTAGCTAATCCAAATCTTTTCATTAAGTTTGAAATGCTTTCAATACTGCATTTGCCTTCCAACCTTAAGGATAAAATATATGACAAAACTTTTTTTTCATCAACCGAATTGGTTTTTGAAGGGGCTTTATTAAAAATAATGGGGAATACTGCTTTCAAGCTGTTAATTGCATCATAAATAAATGTACGAGATACATTAAATTGTCTGGAAAGATTTGTAATCAAACCATATTGCGAATTTTGCATGGCTAAAAAACCGCTAACGGCAATATGGCCTCGGATAGCGTCAGTTATTTCTTTACGGCGTAAAAATTTCTTTCCTGTAAAAACAAATTCTGGTAAATTATTCACATCTGTGAGCAGCATATTTCCTCCGGTGTCTTTGTTTTTTTGCTGAATTCTAAAGTATACCAAAGGAAAGTGCTGTTCACAGTATTTTTTTAAAAAAACAACTTCCAGCATCTCAAAAACACATTTTGATTTTACGAAGTGTCAAACGGAAAATGAAGGATGCCCAATTTTATATGGAAACGAAAAATCATCTTCCATGAATGATTCCTCTTGATATTAAATGAGAGGATATTTTTCCCTAAATGAGTTAATATCAGGAATAT
>DATFJO010000086.1:0-2192 GCA_035269145.1 Tangfeifania sp.
CAGCCAAAAGGCACCGCTTCAATACAATAATGAAAAAGACCAATTTGAAGGGGATATGCCGGTAGATTTTCACCTGGGCAATGTTCAGTACTATTTCAACCTGACAGACAACAAAAATAAATCTTATACATTACCCTCAGGAGCGCCGGCAAAAAAATATGTCATGCGAATCGGCCCTGATTATTTCTCTCCTGAAATTAAACACAACCCGGTAAAAATAATTTCACAGAACTCCTCAGGGGTTGATTTTTCGGCAATTGTAACCGATAACCTGGGAATCAATTCAGTAAAAATAGAATATAAAATCAACGGCACTTTTCAGGAACCGGTAGTACTCAACAAAGAAGAAAACGATTTTTTTGAAGGCGTACTGAATCTTCCCGAAAATATTCAGTCGGGTGAAATTGAATACCGGATAATTGCAGAAGACAAATCGTCCCGCAAAAATAAAAAAACCCTTCCTTCAAACGGTTTTTACAATGTTAGCCTGTTTACACCAAAAGAAGCTGTTTCGGGATATGCCAGCGATTTCGAAAACAATGCGGCTGATTTTACACTGGCTGACTTTAATATTTCGTGGCTGCCCGGCTTTTCAAACGGAATTTTACATACCAGTAATCCGTATCCGGTTTCAGCAATAGAAACGGAAAAAAACAACCTGATTGCCCAGCTCAATTACCCGGTAGTTGTGCAACACGGCGGACAAATGACTTTTGATGAAGTGGTATTGGTTGAACCGGGTGAATCGGGTCAAAACTACCAGGACATGTTGTTCTGGGATTATGTGATTGTGGAAGCCAGCAAAAATAACGGCGAAAACTGGCTGCCACTAACCGATGGTTATGATTCGGGCAACGACATGGATTGGATTTCAGCATTCAACAACAACCTGAAAAGCTCGACTTCCGAAGCTTCGGCCCAGGAAAATATGTTTGTTAAGCGAACCATTAACCTGGACGCAAACACTGGATTTGAAGCAGGAGACACCCTTATTTTCCGTTTCCGGCTGTCATCCGACTATTCGGTAAACGGCTGGGGCTGGGCAATCGACAATCTTGAAATTCAAAAAATGTATGCCACAGGCAGCGACGATTTAATGGCTGAAACAAACGTTGGGGTTTATCCCAATCCGTTTGAAAACAGTTTTTATGTGGATTGCACCGAAAATACAGAAAGCCAAAATGTAGAAATCAGAGTTACTGACTTATACGGGAAAACCATTTTCCATGAAACGAACATCGATACTTTCTTTTCGCCAAAAACCAGTGTTGATTTATCTGGTGCCACTTCAGGCATCTACCTGGTAAGCATCAGTGACGAAACAGGAAATGTATCCACCAATAAAATCGTAAAAAATTAAATTCCTTAGAAAATAAAAAAATAGGATCATCTAAAATTTTTAAAATGGAAACTTTACTTATTGTAATATTAATTGCAGCGTTTACAGGTTTAATCTCATCGGTAATTACAATGTATAACTTATTGTCATCCAAAAAAAGACAAAAAAATTATACAAGGTACAACTAAACAACCTGTCAAAATCCTCCTGCACAAATACATATTTCTTTAGCAAAAGTAAGCACACTGCTGACTTTTTAGCCTGAAATTACCTTCTACGGAACTATGTGATACACATTTTTATTTCGGAATCCTGAAATAACGGAATTATTATTTGCCAATCCCGTTTTTATTTCAAACATTTAGCCCACTTTTTTTGTATTTATCTTTACAGATTTATAAAAGCCATGAAAAGATTATTTTTGATGTTGATTGTATTGATGGGGGCGGCGGTTGTGGTTTCGGGTCAGAAAAAATGGCAGAAACTTGGTTTAACACCGGCACTGCCGGTTTGTTATGCTTCAGATAAGGTTGAAAAATCATATACTCCACCTCCTGCCGAATTTTTTAATATGCTGAAATCGGCCGAAAAAAAATCGGATTTTATAGTACAATACAGTCTTTTTCCCCCGGATGCAAAAACTGCTTTTGAATATGCCGTTTCTATCTGGGAAAGCATCATTGAATCTCCGGTACCCATTTATATTGATGCAAAGTGGCTCAATAAACAGCAAAATGTTTTGGGAAGTTGTGCTCCCAGCGATTACGAAATGAACATTGAAGGCGCTCCCTGGAAAAATGTCTTTTATCCTATTGCAGCAGCCGAAAAAATTCTGGGCCATGAATTAACAGGG
>DATFJO010000087.1:0-5126 GCA_035269145.1 Tangfeifania sp.
TGCCACTGCGGTAAGCTGAATTTAACCGGCGATTGTATTCCTGCCTTGAGGCATCTTTAAAAAAAGAAGACAGGTAGTAAGCCAGTGAATCGCTTTCGTTGCTGTACACGCGTTTTACCCCCTCGGCGGCAAGGTCAATCCGAACAAAATAACCCGGAACCGAGGTAGCCAGCACACTGCCATCGTCGGCACAAATATTGCCGCGGTTGGGTTGCACCCGCACCGTATTTTCCTTCAGGTTTTTGGCAATCGTTTCCCAGCGTTCATTTTTTATCTGCTGAACGGAAATCATTTTATAAATAACTGCCAGCCCGAACAGCAGCAGGAAAAAATAGATTAATGCAAATCGTGATATGATTGATTTCCTGATTTCCATTTGTTTTTTTAATCCTTTTCAACAGTTATTTTTTGCGGAGGCCGGGCCGGTTCTTCCAGACCAATGCCTGCCTGTTTTACTTTCTCAACCACTTCCGACGGACGGCTGGCATCCATCAGTTTTGCCGAAAGTGTAATCGACTCGGAACGCAACTCCTCGAGCGTATCCTGCAGCACTTCAGTCTGACGAATGGTACGTTCGGACCAGTTGCGGTTGGTAATGAGTACCAATGCAAAAAATGCCAGAAGCAATAAAAACGGAAACTGACGGATCACCCGTTCATCGGTGAGGATAGTCCCTCCCAAAAACGGCTTCATTCCGGGTTTCCTTTTGCTGTTTTTTGTTTTTTCTGCCATATCAAATTTTTTCTGCAATTCTCAGTTTTGCACTTCGCGACCGTGGATTTTTCGCCAGCTCTTCAGGGCCGGGCGTAATCACCTTCCGGTTGATTATCCGGAACGGACTTTTCAAATTCCCGTAAAAATCTTTCTCAACTTTGCCTTCAAAATTCCCCGATTTCATGAAATTTTTACACAAGCGGTCTTCCAAACTGTGATAAGTCATAATTACCAGTCTGCCATCAGGCTTCAGTATTTCGAGCGAAGCTTCCAAAAACTCCTTCAGTGCCTCCATTTCATCGTTTACCTCAATGCGCAATGCCTGAAAAACCTGTGCCAGGTATTTATTTTCTATCTTCCGTGGAGTGCATTTCAGGGCAATTTCTTTTAACTGTTCCGTTGTTTTTATCTGTTCTTCATTTCTGAAACGAATGATTTCAGCAACCAGTCGTCTGGCATTTTTTATTTCGCCGTACATCCTGAAAATAAAAACCAGTTCTTCTTCCGGATAATTATTCACCACCACCGAAGCATCGGTTTTGGCATTGCGATTCATCCGCATGTCTAAGTCTCCTTCGAAACGAAATGAAAAACCACGTTCGGCTTCATCAAAATCGTGTGAAGAAACCCCCAAATCAGCAAAAATGGCATCTACCTGTTCAACGTTGTAATACCGCAGGAAATTTTTGAGGTAGCGGAAATTGTGCCGGATAAAAAAAAGCCGGTCATCATTTACCACATTGCCGGCAGCGTCTTCATCCTGATCGAATGCAAAAAGCCTTCCCTCACCCAACTGCTCGAGTATAAGCCGAGAATGGCCGCCTCCGCCAAAGGTGGCATCAACCACTGTGGCGCCGGAAAACAGGTTTAATCCGCCAACAGATTCCCCTGGCATGACCGGTATATGATAGTCAGTTGTCATTATCCCTCTGTATTCTTCTTTCTTTTTTCCTGAAACCTTTTGGCAAAGGTTGCTTTATCCATCCGGCCTGCTTCGTATTCGGCCGAATCCCACATCCTGATGGAACGTCCCATTCCAATCAGCCTGACACTTTTTTGCAATTTTCCGTAACCGAGATATTCCGAGGGAACATTGATTCGGCCGTTGGCCGCCATTCCCACTTTTATGAAATTCTCGTAAAAAAACTGAAGAAAAGCATCGTCCTCCTCATCAAACGGATCGAGTGTGCTTTTGAATGCCTCAACCCTGTCTTTCCAGAACTTCTCCGGGTAAATATCGAGGCAGTTTTTAAACAAATTCCGCTCAATTACAACCGGTTCCAGGGCCTGTTCGCCCATCTCCTTCTTAAAAGCCGACGGTAAAACAAACCGGCCTTTTTCGTCGATGGTTGCGTGATATGTCCCTGTGAATTCAGTCATTTTGCAGATAAAAGTTTATTCGTAAGTGTAAAAGTAAAAATTTCTTCCATAATATTCCACTTTATTCCACTTTATTCCACGTTGTTCTACCCTCTGGTTTTTAAAATATTGTTGAAAAAATGTTAATCAACTGTTGAAAACAAACACCAAAACAAGAAGCATTTAATTTAAAACGCACATTTTCAGCAATTTATTTTCAACAACAACAATTACAAACACCCGTTGATAACTCGCCGGGTTCATAAAGGTTAGGTAAAAAAGATGATTGTTGACCAAACAGCAGAAATGAAGGTTACGTATAAAATCTTGCCTATTCTTTCAATTCAGTTAAATTAGCAGCCTGATTAATAATAAATAGCCAATAGGATGGGAGACCAAAAGAAATCGGAGACTTTTAAGCCCATAATAATGAAGGAAGTCATGGCTTCCAAAAGTCCCGGGCTGGCTAAAATGATTCCGGGTTTTATCTACCGTTACATCAACCGGATAATGCACATCGGTTTTGTGAATGATTTGCTCAGAAGATACGGGCATCTCGAGGGAATTGATTTTATTGACCAGGTAGTTAAAGAATTTAATGTAAAAGTGCACTTACATGGCCTGGAAAACATACCTGAATCGGGCCGGTTTATTTTTGCCAGCAACCACCCGCTTGGCGGATTTGACGGGATGTTACTGATGAAAACGGTTGATAACAAGTTGGGCAATCCACGGTTTTTATCCAACGATATTTTAATGAACATCCCACAATTAAAATCGATGTTTGTACCGGTAAACAAACATGGAGGTCATAGCCGGGATGTTGCAAAAATTCTGAAAGAAACCTATGAATCAGATGAACAGATTCTGATTTTTCCCTCGGGGCTGGCTTCGCGTAAAATCAAGGGAAAAATTGTTGATTTGGAATGGAAAAAACATTTTATTTCAAAAGCTATTCAATTCAAACGGGATGTGATACCGGTATTTGTAAGCGGGAAAAATTCAAAACGGTTTTACCGGCTTGCAAAAATCCGCAAGTTTCTGCGCATCAGGTGGAACCTCGAGATGTTCTTATTGCCTGATGAAACAATGAAACACCGAAATACCGACGTTCACATTTATTTTGGGAAGCCTGTCCCCTGGCAATCATTTGATCGTTCAAGAACTCATAAAGAATGGGCTGACCGGGTGAAAGAACTAGTTTACGAATTGCCTGTTAATGTAAATGAGACAAATTAAAAAAGGTCAGCCTAAAAATTCTAATTGTATTTTTTTAATTTTGTATTCCGTTATTCAAAAAAAATAATGATGAAGGATATTGTTGCACCATTGCCCAAAGAACAAATAATTGCCGAATTAACACCCGATAAGATGTTGCGAAAAACCAACAAGGGAGGCAATGAAATTTATGTGGTTACTCACCATAATTCTCCGGCATTGATGCATGAAATAGGCCGGCTGCGCGAAATCACTTTTCGTGAAGCGGGCGGCGGCACCGGGAAAGAAACCGATATCGATGCTTTTGACACCGCCGACTTTCCTTACAAACAACTGATTGTTTGGGACCCCGAAGCACAGGAAATACTCGGTGGCTACCGTTTCATGGTTTGTTCCGAAGCTCCCAAAGATGAAAACGGCGGAGTTCAGATGGCAACTTCAAGACTATTTAATCTTTCTGATAAATTTATTAAAGAATACCTGCCCAACACACTCGAACTCGGCAGGTCTTTTGTGCAGCCAAGTTACCAGTCGAGCAGAGCGGGTGCCAAAGCACTTTTCGCACTCGATAATTTGTGGGATGGTTTGGGGGCACTGACGGTTGACCACGATGAAATCGAATATTTCTTTGGGAAAGTGACCATGTACGAGCATTTTCACAACGAAGCCCGCAACCTGATCCAGTTTTTCTTTAAAAAATATTTCCGCGATAAAGAAGACCTTGTTTATCCTAAAAACCCAGTGGAATTCGACTACGACGAGAATGAGATGAAAGCGGTTTTTAACGGAAAAGATTACAAGGAAGATTATAAAATTCTGGTGCAGAATGTAAGAAATTACGGAGAAAATGTTCCCCCGTTAATCAATGCTTACATGAACATTTCCCCGTCGATGAAAACATTCGGAACAGCCAAAAATGAAAAATTCGGGAATGTGCTGGAAACCGGAATTATTGTGACAATTAAAGATATTTACCAGGTTAAATACAACCGCCACATCGAAACCTATATTCAGGATAAGGACGACAGCGAGTGGGAAGAGCCGAAATAGTTTTCCAAATCATGTTTCAGCTCGAACCCAAAAATTTTCGATTTATTTAATGGGCATGGCAAATTTTGCCACATCCTCGCCGGTGATTTTCTTGTCGCACAGAATTATCAGCCTTTCAATCACATTCCGAAATTCGCGAATATTCCCCGTCCATTGTATTTGCTGAAGCTCTTTAATGGCGTCATCGGTAATTGTTTTTTCCGGCATTCCGTATTCATTGCAAATTTGTTTGATGAAATAATCGGCAAGCAGCGGAATATCTTCCAGCCGCTCATTAAGCGTGGGAACATGGATCAATATCACACTCAGCCTGTGGTACAAATCTTCGCGAAACTTATTTTCGGCAATTTCTTCCGAAAGGTTTTTATTGGTAGCCGCCACCACACGCACATCTACTTTGATGTGTTTATCGCCACCCACGCGCGAAATAATGCTTTCCTGCAAAGCACGCAGCACTTTTGCCTGCGCAGAAAGACTCATGTCGCCAATTTCATCGAGAAAAAGCGTACCGCCGTTTGCCTGTTCAAACTTTCCTTTCCGCTGCTTTACAGCCGAAGTAAATGCCCCTTTTTCATGACCGAACAGTTCACTTTCAATTAACTCTGAAGGAATAGCAGCGCAGTTAACCTCTACAAACGGGCCGGATGAACGGTTGCTGTTGTCGTGAATACGCCGGGCGACCAGTTCTTTTCCGGTGCCGTTGGCGCCTGTAATAAGAATCCGTGCATCGGTAGGTGCCACTCGGTCGGCCATTTCCACAACTTTGGTAATGGCTTCCGATTGTC
>DATFJO010000088.1:0-2043 GCA_035269145.1 Tangfeifania sp.
CGCCGCGTTTGGCCCAGTAGCCGGCCGCTTTTGACAGTGCTGCTACTACTGAACTTTCTTCGGTAACTAACGGAAACGTCATTAATTCTCCATTGATTAAAAAGTTGGGAGCTACGGTAAAAGGCAGGTGATAATTCGATACCTGGTTTTCGCTTAACTCGGTAATTATCGATTGCATTTCGGGATTTTCAAGTTCGAAAGAATCTAAAAAATCAGCCGTTGATTTATCGAGATTCAACTCCTGAATCAGCCAGTTGATTTTTTCAGAACGTGTTAGTTTTGAGAATCCCCTGATGATTTTATTCTCCCTCATATCCAGGATCGATTTTTAGAAAATTCTGCGCAAAACGGTAAGCTGTAATCTGGTTTTGGATAAAAGTTTTCAGTGTTTCGTAGTCGCCGGTAGCATGTTTCAACACTTGAGATGCCATGCCAAAAATAGCAGGAAGTTTGCTCTTCGATACATAAAAATACCCGTCGAGATAGTTTTTTATTCCGCCTGAAACAATGATTTGTTGGCAGGAAACTTCGTTGCTTTCTACAATATGATTTACTGAATTCACCATTTGCCCGGCCGATTGTCCGACAAAAGTAAACGGACGAAACATCTCCAGTTTGTCAGGTTCATCGCGCATCAGTTCGAGTTTTGAAAAATTGGTTCCGCCAAAAGCTGCAAACTCGATGGCCTCTAAATTCAATTTTAGGAGCCTTGTCAAACTTTCTGCACCCATTCCGTGGCCTACTTCTTTTACAATCAGCGGCATTTCAATGCGGCTCATTAATTCTTCGATGGTTTCAACGGGTGGGTGCTCAATGTGATCGCCTTCCGGTTGAAACCATTCCTGCATCGGGTTTACGTGAATTATCAAACCGTCAGCCCGCAGTTCACCCACCAAGTCGATAATGGCCTTTTCATTTTTATCTTTCAGCAGTTCTTCAACTTGCGCAATTCCCAGGTTGGCCCAAAATGGTTGTTCATTGCCAATCACATCACGAAAATCAAAATCTTCCCAGTGTTCTTTGCTGAAAAGTATTTTGCGACAGGAACCAAGTCCCATTCCCAATCCAAATTCGCGGCAGGCACGGGCAATGTTGTTATTGATGTCACGCGCTACACCGGTGCCTCCGGTCATGCTCGAAACCCAAAGCGGTGCATTCATTGTTTTACCCAAAAATGAGAACGGTCTGTAGGTTTCGGTTGGATGACCTGCCAGCATCGGTTCGTAAATAAAACGGCGATCCTGCTCAAATTTTCCGGTTTGCGAATTGAGCGCCAGATTGATATGGTCGAGTTTCCGGTCTTTTTCTTCCATCTTAATCTTTTAAAATTGAGCGTGAGATGACTGTTTTTAGCACTTCTGAAGTTCCTTCACCAATCGATAGCAAACGTTGATCGCGGAAGAATCGTTCGATGGGATACTCATCGTCGCGGAAGAAACCGGCGCCGCCAAAAATTTGCAATGCTTCGCTGGCTACTTCGCTGGCAACTTCTGAGGCATAATATTTTGCCATCGCAGATTTTATTCCAAACGGCTGTCCGTTGTCTTTGAGCCAGCAGGCGTTGTAGAGCGTATTTCGTGCGTTCTCGATTTTTGTTGCCATTTCAGCAATTTTAAAAGCATTTGCCTGGAATTCGGCAATTGCTTTTCCAAACTGCTTTCGTTTTTTGGCAAAATCAACGGCCATTTCAAAAGCACCCTGTGCCAATCCAAGTCCCATGGCGGCAATCGACAAACGGCCTGAATCGATGGTTTTCAGCATAATTTTTATACCCTGGCCACGTTCGCCCAACTGGTTTTCTTTCGGAATTTTGCAATTTTTTAAGTACACCATTCCGTTATCTGCAGCCCGCCAGAGCAATTTATTTTTCATGTATTCGGTTGTGTATCCGTTGGTTTCTTTGGAAACCAGAAACGTTGTAAATTCCTTTTTGCCGTTGTCTCGAATGCCTGTTTGCGCAACGAGACTCATGCCAGTTGATATTTTTGACGCTACATTTGTGATGTACTTTTTATGCCCGTTAATCACCCAGCCGTTTTCCTT
>DATFJO010000089.1:0-7336 GCA_035269145.1 Tangfeifania sp.
GGAATGTCGCTGGCTGCATATAAATCGAGAATATTTCCGGGCGAACCGTGCGCCTGGTTGCGGTTTAAACTTTGGTGGCTGTGTGCCCAATCTGTCATCGGCTCGATAAACGATTCCAAAACCAAATCCGACAACGTTTCACGATAGTCAGATTTTACACGTGCAATAATTATTTCGTCATCAGAATCGCCTGCAAGCACATGCAGATATCCGGCCAAATCGTAGCCGCGTCGTTTTTTAAATTCTTCGGTAAAATTTGTGGTAAAATCGCCGGTATACTCAAAAGAATCGTGAAAAAAACTGCGAATCAATCCTTCGGGAATATCGAGCCTGTTCCAGAATTCCTGTAAGTACCATTCCGTAATTTCTTCATTAAATGTGTCGATGGCCCAGCCTTTTCCGCCTTCAGCCGCCCGCTTTACTTTGTCGCCGTTTTTTACCCGTTCAGCATAATAAATGATTCCGTTTGAAGGAGGCGTGAAATTTTCTTCCGGGTTAAAAACTGTTGTCTGTCCGTCGGTACTAACAAAAGATGCAGAGGCGATTGTAATCCCTTCCGGAGGTTCAACCACATCTCCAGCCTTGACTTCGTTTTTCCGAATATTCAGCGACCACAAACCTTTTTCTTTGGGCACAAACGGACCACCGCAACGCCAGCCGCTGCCGGGAGGCAAATCAACCCCCATACTACGGGCGTGTGCTTCATCAATTGTATACCCGAGAATATCGGAAAACTCTGGTGAGAGGTATTCAATAAAGCGATCTTCTTCGCCTTTTACACCGTAAATCGGGGTAATTTCAACACCGCCAATTCCAGCTTCAGCCATTTCACTCAACTCCCGGCTAAGATTTTCCCTGTCAACAGCGTTTCCCATCCACCACCAACGTGTCCAGGGTTTGGATTCGTTTGTTGAATCGGGCCAGCCGGTGTTATGCTGTTGCTGATTGCATGCACTAAAAATTAATAAAATCAGGAAGAAAAATAGGTTTTTAAGTTTCATTGGTCACAGATTGTTTGATTTCGATTTAAACTTACAAAAAATCATAAAAAAAGCTCCCTTTCGAGGAGCTTTTAAAATTGAAAAGCATATTCTGTATTTATTCCACGATAATTTCATCTACAAACAACCAGGCCGGTTTTCCCTCGCCGGCATGACCTTTCGGGCAGGTACCAATATTTTTTGCGGTAACGCGCAGATAACGCGTATTTGTGTTTTTATCAACTTTCAGGGTCTGGATGATTCTTTCTGCTTCATTCACTGAAACCTTGTTTTTAGTCCGGCCAAGCCTTTTAAAGTTTTTACCGTCGTTTGATGTCTCTACAACCAATTCTGACGGATAAAATATCCAGGCTCCCACATTCTGCAGACAACCGATTTCTACCGAAGAGACATCTTGTTTTTCACCCAAATCAATGGTAGCCACCATATTATTTCCGTTGTAGCCTTTCCAGTTTCCATCGGCATGGTTAACCGAACCTTTGATTCCGTCGACCAACGCCAGTTCTCCTGAGGCATCGTAATAACTGCTGTTTTCGTATTTCATTTCAATGGGGCCGGCAATGGCTTTGTGAATAAAGAATTTGCGGGCCAGTGGTTTCGACATCATTTTTCCGTTTTCTAAAACAGCCGCCTTTACGGTGGTTGTCTTTTTAATTTCAAAAGGTCCGTCATAGATTTTGGAAGAAGCATTGGGATCGCTACCATCCGTGGTGTAACGAATTTCAGGTTCCCAGGCTTCAGTACTTAATTTCACTTTTATGGTTTTGTTTTCTTCATCGAGCACTGCCGACGAAGTAACCTGAAACGCACTGGTGGCATAATTGGCGCCAATTTTTTCATAACGTTCGTACTGCGTATCCATTCGTTTTGAAAAGTCAGCCCAGTCGCGTTTTTCCTTTGGCGACCAAACCACTTCAGATAAAGCTGACAATCGTGGAAATATCATGTATTCCACATGGTTTCCATCTGGCATGTATTCCGTCCACACATTTGCCTGCGCACCCAGCACATATTTTGATTCTTCTGCTGTTAATTCTTCGGGAACAGGTTCATAAGAATATACCTTTTTCAAGGTAGTATATCCGCCAAAAGCAAGTGGTTCGAGCGAAGGATCGCCCTGGTAATGATCGAAATAGCAGTGCGAACCGGGCGACATCACCACATTGTGATCCATTTTTGCAGCCTCGATTCCGCCTTTTTCGCCCCGCCATGACATAACGGTTGCTTCGGGTGCCAGACCGCCTTCCAGGATTTCGTCCCAGCCGATTAACCGGCGACCGTGGTTGTTCAGAAACTTTTCAATGCGGCTGATAAAATAACTTTGCAACTCGTGTTCATCGGCAAGTCCTTCTTCATTAATTCGCTGCTGACATTTCGGACATTTTTCCCATTCAGATTTATCGGCTTCATCGCCCCCAATGTGTATAAATGTTGAAGGGAACAAATCCATCACCTCTGTTAAAATATTTTCAAGAAAAATAAACGTTGAATCGTTTCCGGCACAATAAATCTGGGTAATCGGCCAGACACCTCCGGGAGGAACTCCCAGGTTTTCGCCGGTGCAGGAATATTCAGGATAAGCTGCCAGGGCAGACATAACATGCGCCGGCATCTCAATTTCGGGTACGATTGTCACTTTTCGTTTCTGTGCATAAGCCACAATATTTTTTATTTGCTGCTGTGTGTAAAAACCGCCATAAGTCGCTTCCTCACCTTTCCGGGCAGGCTCCCGGCTGTTCCAGTGCTGGTGTTCGCGGTCAACTCGCCACGCTCCCACCTCAGTCAGTTTCGGATATTGATTGATTTCGATGCGCCAGCCCTGGTCGTCGACCAAATGCCAGTGAAACACATTCATTTTGTGCATGGCAATGTAGTCGATGTACTTGTAAATAAACTCTGCCGGCATAAAATGACGCGACACATCGAGGTGCAAGCCGCGCCACGCAAACCGCGGATAATCAACTATTTCAACCACCGGAAGTTTATTTCCTTCATTTGCCGTCAGCAGTTGCCACAACGTTTGAAATCCGTAAAAAACACCTGTCGGCGTATTTGCATTCAGAAAAATTCTGTCATTTTTGATATGCAGTTTATATCCTTCGGTTTTAATGTCCGGGGCAACTGGCAAATTTAAATGAACTACAAGATTTCCAGCCGGTTCGGTTTCTTTTTCATCAACAATTGCCGGTTCAAAACCGAGGGCGCCCTTGATTAACTCGCGTGATAAATCAACCACTTCTGCCAAATCGTTATCCGAAGTATTAAACGAAAGTTGGGTTTCAGGAGTAAAATGAAAAGTTCCTTCATTGTCATGCACTTCAACAGGTTGTGGAATGACATTTACGTGTTGTGCTTTCGTCTGTATCCAAAACATCAGAATCAAACTTGCTAAAATTATTTTTTTCATCAATCAACTTATTTAAATTTTTTAGAATCCAAATATAAATGATTTTTATACTTTTACAAGCTGCCAGAAACAACTTTCAATTTTTAAAAAAAAATGATATTCCAAATAAAAAATCAACTATGAAACTAAAAATCAGCTTATTCATTCTTTTGTTTTTCCCTATCTTTTTATTTGCTCAACAAAAACACACAACCAATAAAAAGATGCTGGAAGAGTTTATGGACATGAAATATGGAATGTTTGTGCACTGGGGGCCGGTCAGTTTAAAAGGAACCGAAATTGGATGGTCACGCGGGCGTGAAGTTCCGGTTGAGGAGTACGATAATTTGTATAAATCATTCAACCCCACAAAATTTAATGCGGATGAATGGATAAAAACAGCGAAAGAGGCGGGTATGAAATACTTTGTGATAACCACCCGCCACCACGATGGTTTCAGCATTTGGCCGACTGATTATTCTGATTACGACATTGCGGCAACACCCTACAAAAAAGATGTGTTGATGCAATTGAAAAAAGCCTGCGATAAATACGGAATCATGTTCGGAACTTACTATTCCATCAACGACTGGAAACATCCGTATTATCCGTTGGGAAGTCCGGGCGGCAAAACGAAAAAGGAATCCGGCGATATGGAAAAATACATTCCATTTATTAAAGGCCAGACAAAAGAACTCATTGAAAAGTACGATACAAAAATTCTGTGGTTCGACGGCGAATGGGAAGAGCCCTGGACACACGAAATGGGACAGGATTTGTACCAGTACCTCAAAAGTCTGGACGAAGACATCCTGATTAACAACCGCGTGGATAAAGGCCGGAAAGGAATGGAAGGCATTACCATTTCGGATAAATATGCAGGTGATTTTGCCACACCGGAACAGCGGGTGGGAGCTTACGACATTGAAAATCCCTGGGAATCGTGCATTACCATTTGCCAGCAATGGGCCTGGAAACCGGATGATAAAATGAAAAGTTTTGAAGAGACCCTGTTTACCCTGCTGAAAACAGTGGGCGGTGGTGGAAATCTTTTGCTGAATGTGGGCCCCATGCCCGATGGCAGAATTGAACCTCGGCAGGTTGCCCGCTTGAAAGAGATTGGCGACTGGCTGAAAGAGAACGGAGAATCAGTTTACGGAACTACCGGCGGTCCCTACAAACCCGTTGACTGGCTGACATCAACCAGAAAAGAAAATGCGATTTATATCCATTTGCTCGATTACGAAAAAAATGAAGTACTGCTTCCTTTTCCGTTCGAAACAAAAATCAAAGACCTCCGCTTGCTGAGCGGAGAAGTAGTAACTTTTGTCTATTCAAATGAAAATCTCGTTATTCGAATACCTGATAATAAAAGAGGAGAGCCTGTCACAACCTTTAAAATTAAGACCGACAGAAGCACAGCAGGTTTAAAAACTGTGGAATTGGAATAATTTCTTAGAAATACCTGCCAATCACCGGGTGTTCAACAATGGCTTTTCGAAGTTCGGAAAAATCGAGGCCACCTGAATGGCGGTAAACAATTTTGCCACCCGGTTCCACAATCACAGTGTATGGAATTTGTCCCTGCCACTCAGGGTCGAGGTTGTCAATCAGGTCGTAGCGGTTATCGGATTCAAAAATATAATTGCCGTCGACGGCTGCATTTTTCTCCGCCAGAAATTCTTTCACTTTCTCTTTTTTACTGAGGTTGTCGGTGCTGATGGTGTACATTTCAAAATCACGCCCCATGTACATCCGGTACGTATCTACCAATTCGTCAAATTCGGCCACACACGGACCACACCAGGTGGCCCAAACATTTATCAGCCGCAGGTTTTCAGACTTATTTTTCATCAGTTTTTTAAGATCGCTCACCGACAAACTTTCCAGCGAAACCTCTTTTTCAGCCCATTGTTTATCAAGTTTTTTGCGCCACTCGTCCTTCCATTTCCATTTAATGGAGCAGCCAAAAACTTTGGTCTGTTTTACCGAAACTTCCTCGCCTGCCAGCAGTGCTTCAATGGCATTTCTCAAATCGTGCTGAGTGGCGGTTCCAATTTTTTCGGAGTCATCAATCCGCCCAACATAACGCAGAATCCGGTTTTCATCAAAAACATAAGCGTGTGGGGTGGCCACCGGTCCGTAAGCAATCGAAGTTTCTTCGGTTTCGCCATCAAACAAAAACGGGAAATTATAATCCATGTCTTTTGCACGGATTTTCATGTCTTCAAACGAATCGCCCAAATCAGAATACCCCATCTCTTCCAGGCACACTGCTTCAGGGTAGTTTGGATTGATCATTACCACCTGCACTCCTTTATCCTCGTAATCATTCTGAATGGCTTTTATACGATCTTCGTACGCCTGGGCTGTGGGACAATGCGGTGCGCTATAAATGATTACCAGAATCCGGTCATCTTCAAAAGAAGCCAGCGAATACATTTCCCCATCCACTCCTTTCAGCTTAAAATCGATGGCTTCGGCACCCGGTTTCAATGTAACCGGCTCAGGATGATCCTGTGCAATAACCTGAAAACTTAAAAATAATCCGAACAAAATGATTAGTTTGTACATTGTATTAGTTTTGAGTATGAAAGTTGTTAAATTAAGAAGAAAAATTTAAAAAACCATTAATCAAGAGATCTAACAAGAAATGAAGAACTTATCTTTCAAAAACTGGATTTTACTTATTATCGCCATCCACTTCACGCTGATAATTTCGGCCCAGGAAAACCGGGAACAGAATGCACAGCAGGACACAACCGCACTTTCAGGAGAGATTGAGGAAGTGACAGTTACTGCTTTTCGCACGCCATACAATCTTTTTAATACACCGGCGCCCGTTAATTTAATTTCTACAATTCAACTCGAATCCGGAAGTGCACTCACGCCGGTGGAAGCGCTGAACCAGGTGCCAGGTGTTTTAATGCACCACGGAACGCTGAACACCAACCGGCTGACGATTCGCGGAATCGGCTCGCGAACGCCTTATGCCACCAATAAAATTAAAGCCTATTTTGGTGAAATTCCGCTTACCAGCGGCGACGGCGAAACCACCCTCGAAGACTTGGAAAACCCGGCCATCAGCAGGGTGGAAATTATTAAAGGTCCTGCCTCCAGTTTATATGGAGCCGGTCTGGGAGGTGTAATTATTTTTCATCCGAAATCAGTGGCACAGGATTTTGTACAGAACAGAGCAACGATAGCGTCATTCGGTACGATTAAAAACAGTCTGTCGACCGCTGTTGTAAAAGACAAACTGAATCTTTACGCGCTCGGTTCGTGGTTAAAAAGCGACGGATTCCGGGCAAATAACACGACTAACCGCGGAAATTTCCTGCTGAATTCTCACTATTCGTTTTCAGAAAATACCAACCTGCAGGTTTTGCTGAAAGCCACAAAAATGAAAGCATACATTCCCAGCTCACTCGACTGGCCCACTTTTCAGGAATCGCCTGAGCAGGCAGCCGCCAATTGGGGCGGAATCAATGGTTACGAAGATTATTTCACCGGCCAGTTTGGCATTTCGTTCAATATTTTCACCAACAACCAACATAAAATTTCGGTGGCTACTTTCGGAAGTTTCCGAAATGCCGATGAATTACGACCGTTCAACAAGCTGGAGGAGCAGTCGGATTACATTGGCGCCCGCGGATATATCCAGAAAACTATTTCAGGTGAAAATGCGGAGCTGACACTTACATCGGGGCTCGAATTTTTCCGTGAAAAATACGACTGGGCCACAATTACAAAAGAAACAGCAGGAGAAATACTTTCTGACAACCGCGAAAAACGTTCGTATGAAAACCTGTTTTTCCAGGCTGAATCAAATTTTAACGACCGGTTTTACCTTTCGGCAGGAATTAATGGAAATCTCACCCGTTTTGATTATACCGACCAGTTTACTGACAACGGCGATCAGTCGGGCAAGTATTCATATAAACCAGTA
>DATFJO010000090.1:0-5210 GCA_035269145.1 Tangfeifania sp.
AATCAGTTTCATTTATTTTAGTCTTTTAGATAATTTTTATACATGTCATTTCTCGCGAAGCGATCCCTTTGGGAGACGAAGAATGAGGAGAAATCTCTCACAATTGAAACAGCTTTCTTCCCGAGAATTCGGGATGCCTCCTTCGAAATGACATGCCATGAATGAGCTTCTGCCAACCGCGACTAATCACTGCCAACTAAAAACGTCCCCCGGGCTGTTTCATTCCTCCCATCATTCGTTGCATATTTTTACCCTGCGATACTGCCTTCATCATTTTCCGGGTTTCAGCAAACTGCTTGAGCAACCGGTTTACTTCCTGAATACTGGTTCCTGAACCATCGGCAATTCGTTTACGGCGGCTTCCGTTAATCAGCGACGGATTTTCGCGTTCATCGGGCGTCATCGAATGAATGATAGCTTCGATATGTTTAAATGCATCATCGTCGAGATCCATGTTTTTCATGGCTTTCCCCATTCCCGGAATCATGGAAACCACGTCTTTCAAATCACCCATTTTTTTAATCTGGCTGATTTGCTTCAAAAAGTCGTCAAAATTAAAAGTATTTTTCGCAAGTTTCTTTTGCAGTTTCCTGGCTTCCCCTTCATCGAATTGTTCCTGTGCTTTTTCAACCAGCGAAACAATGTCGCCCATTCCAAGAATTCGGTCGGCCATACGCGTGGGATGAAATACATCGATGGCATCCATTTTTTCACCGGTCCCTACAAATTTGATGGGTTTTTCAACCACCGAACGTATAGAAAGCGCAGCACCACCGCGGGTGTCACCATCGAGTTTGGTAAGCACCACTCCATCAAAATCGAGCGTATCGTTAAATTCTTTGGCTGTGTTTACCGCATCCTGGCCGGTCATGGCATCCACCACAAACAAAATCTCGTCAGGCTCAACTGCATTTTTAATCGATGAAATCTCTTTCATCATCTGCTCATCGATGGCCAAACGACCGGCGGTATCGATGATAACCACATCGTTGCCTTTTAATTTGGCTTCTCTAATAGCGGCTTTGGCAATCTTTACCGGGTTCAGGTTGCCCTCTTCTGTATAAACCGGAACACCGATTTGTTCACCCACCACTTTCAACTGGTCAATCGCCGCCGGGCGGTAAACATCGCCGGCAACCAGCAGCGGATGACGGCCTTTTTTGCCTTTGAGCATGTTCGCCAGTTTCCCGGAAAAAGTGGTTTTACCGGAACCTTGCAAACCTGCCATCAAAATTACCGAAGGAGAGCCCTTCAGTTCAATTTCGGCAGTTTCGCCACCCATCAGTTGCGTCAGCTCATCTTTTACAATTTTCACCATCAACTGGGCTGGCTTAACCGCAGTAAGTACCTGCTGACCAAGTGCCTTTTCTTTTACATCGTCGGTGAAATTTTTGGCTATCTTAAAGTTAACATCGGCATCGAGCAAAGCACGGCGAATATCTTTCAATGTTTCAGCCACATTGATTTCGGTAATCATCCCCTGCCCTTTCAGCATCTTAAACGATTGCTCCAGCCTGTCAGTTAAATTGTCAAACATCTCTTATAATTTTACTTTTTGAAAATGAGTCCCAAAAATACAAGTTTAAAGTTGAATGGTAAAAAAATGCAGGGAAAATATATTTTAAGGAACCAGTTGAACATTTCTTTTATGAAATAAAGAACAGTTTCTTATCTGTTTTACCGTAGTAAATGCAATCATATTTTCAAATGTGTAGGTTTTAATTGTAAAAAGTTGTAATTTACTAAAAAATAGATGATTGAATATAGAAATAATAATAATAAAAAGAAATGAGCATAAAAGAAATTATACCTCTGCTGGCAGCTTTACTTGGCTTAACACCGGTTTTTCTTAAATGGTTGAACGACCGCTCGAATGAAGCTGCCAGACGCCGGAATATTCAACAGGCAAAAGAACAGATAGAGTTTTGGCAAGCATGGTTGAAGGCACAACGTGAAGTTTCAACAGAAGAACGATTTAATGAACTAAAAAAGGAAGTTGCACGAAGGTTAGATAATCTTATGCAAAAAGAAATTGCTACTGATTCTGACAAAAAAGACACTGAGCACAAAATGAATTTTTTCCGAAAAGTTTTATTGGCTTATTTTCCTCACACTGCTTCGGGATGGATTTTTCATACGTTTTACTACATTACACTTTCTTTTATTATCATGTTTTTATACGGTTCATTTTTACCTACCGATGATTTGGATGCTGAACCGAGTTGGTCTTATTTCATAAATGACCTGGATATTATAATACCCATGTTTTTATTTTTTGCGGCGATTGCTTTTGGTTTTCAACGACTGGCAATTCGTTCGGAAAAAAAATATTTCGAAAGAACAAAAGAATCATAATTCCAATTTTTTTACGCTAACTGTTCAGTTTCATTCTGTAAAAACCTACAAGACAAGTTATTCTAAAAATATTGCCAAATTTTCCCAAAAAGATCAAATACTGTTTTGAATGTTCAATCTGTGGAAACCCTATTCTTTGAAGAAAACGGTTCCTTTTCTACCTTTGCAAAAAATATCATCTAAATGAATCCGACAATTATTGAAATCATAGCCCGACAACTAAGCATCCGCGAAAAACAGGTTACCAACACCATTCAATTATTAAATGAAGGAGCCACCGTTCCGTTTATTTCGCGCTACCGGAAAGAACGCACAGGCAGTCTGGATGAAATTCAGATTCTGAAGATAAAAGAAGAAAATGAAAAATTTACAGAACTGGAAAAACGGAAAGAAACTGTTCTGAAAACCATTGATGAACAGGAGCAGCTGACACCCGAACTAAAAACCCGGATTGGAAACTGCTACGACCCGGTGGAACTGGAAGATATTTACCTCCCGTACAAACCGAAACGCCGAACCAAAGCTACCATCGCCCGGGAACGTGGACTTGAGCCACTGGCCAAAATTGTAATGAAACAATTTGAGCGCGATCCGGAATCGCGTGCTCAATCCTTTTTGAATGAAGAAATACAAACTTCCCAAGAGGCGCTGGCAGGGGCACGCGACATTATTGCCGAATGGGTGAGCGAAAACGAGAAAGCACGAAACATTGTAAGGCGGGCTTTTGAAAAAGAGGCAACAATCACTTCAAAATTGGTAAAAGGGAAAGAGGAAGAAGCCGAAAAGTACCGCGATTATTTCGACTGGAACGAACCGCTGAAAAAATGCCCGTCTCACCGGTTGCTGGCTATGCGGCGCGGCGAAAATGAAGGATTTCTGCGTGTTTCGGTAAAACCCGATGAAACCTGGCCACTGGAAAACCTCACCCGTTTTTTCGTAAAAGGGCAAAATGAAAGTTCGAACCAATTGGAAATGGCGGTTAAAGACAGCTACAAACGATTGATTGAGCCCTCTATCGAAACCGAGTTTTCGCAGCTTTCTAAAGAAAAAGCCGACGATGAGGCAATCGGCGTTTTTGCAGAAAATTTGCGGCAATTGCTACTGGCGCCACCACTGGGACAAAAACGAACGCTTGCTATTGATCCGGGTTACCGCTCCGGCTGCAAAGTGGTTTGCTTGGATGAACAGGGCAACCTGCTGCACAACGAAAATATTTACCCGCACAAACCACAGGAAGAGAAAAAACTGGCTGCCAAAAAAATAACCACAATGGTGGAAATGTATCAAGTTGAGGCAATTGCTATTGGCAACGGAACCGCCGGCCGCGAAACCGAAGCATTTATAAAAAGGCTGCGCTACAATCGCGACATCCGGGTGTATGTGGTGAACGAAGACGGCGCCTCAGTATATTCAGCCTCGTCGGTGGCACGGAAGGAATTTCCGCAGTTCGATGTAACCGTGCGTGGGGCCGTTTCCATAGGACGGCGACTGATGGACCCGCTTGCCGAACTGGTAAAAATCGACCCGAAAAGCATTGGCGTGGGACAATACCAGCACGATGTGGACCAGAAAAAACTTAAAAACAGCCTCGACTCGGTGGTTGAGCTAAGCGTAAATGCAGTGGGCGTAAGCCTGAACACTGCCAGTCAGCATTTGCTGAATTACATTTCGGGGCTCGGGCCTCAACTGGCACAAAATATTGTGGATTACCGAAAAGAAAACGGCATGTTTGAATCACGCAATGAACTGAAAAAAGTTCCCCGGATGGGACCCAAAGCGTTTGAACAGGCCGCCGGATTCCTTCGAATTCCTGATGGCAAAAATCCATTGGACAATTCGGCGGTACACCCTGAATCGTATACGATTGTAAAAAAAATGGCGTCAGATTTGAAATGTGATATCAGTGATTTAATTCAGAATGAAGAGCTGGTAGCACAAATCGATCTTCAAAAATATGTAACCAAAGAAACCGGGCTGCCCACGCTGAACGACATAAAGGACGAACTGCTCAAACCCGGGCGCGACCCTCGGAAACCGATAAAAATATTTGAATTCGCTGAAGGCATTTTTTCCATCGAGGATTTGCACGAAGGAATGGAACTGCCGGGAATTGTAAACAACATCACTAAGTTTGGCGCTTTTGTTGATGTGGGCGTGAAACAGTCGGGACTGATACATATTTCGGAAATGGCCGACAGGTTTATTTCAGACCCCAATGAAATTGTGAAACTACAACAACATATAAAAGTGCGAATAAAAGAGGTGGATGTGTCGCGCAACCGAATTCAGCTTTCACTAAAAGGGGTGGAACAGAATTAATAGTATGGCTTCTCCGGAATTACAATCCAGGCAATAATATACGCCAGCAACCCCGGGAATCCGGCTGAAAACACGGAAATTAAAACATAAACCAGCCGAATAAGTGACTTATCGGCATTTATGTAATCTGCAAAACCAGCAAGTACACCCGCTACCATCCGGTCGTGCGAGCGGTACAGTTTTTTAGGTTTACTTTCGTATTCCATAAATCTAATCTTCTTCCTCGTCGAGAAACTCTTCGTTTTCAAACTCTTTTTCCAGGAACTCTTCTGCTTCCTCGATCAATTGTCCCACAGTGTCTTCGTCTCCCGGTTCACCGTCAATCCAGTGAATTATTTGGTTGCTCCAGAAATCGTCGATATCAGCTTCCACAATAAAACGGGGCGATTCGGTGTGAACAACGAAAATGGTGTCGGGTGTTTCCAGTGAATTGTCGGCTAATAAAAATCTTGGTAACATGGCTTGTTTTATTAAATTTGGAGCTAATTTATGAAAAATCTTTTTATCAATCAGAATTATTCTTTAAATCAATTGCT
>DATFJO010000091.1:0-4057 GCA_035269145.1 Tangfeifania sp.
GCGGGTAAGAAACTCTTCTTCATTTTCATACTGATGGTAGAAATCCATGAAATATTTCAAGGTAAAATCAGGAGCTTCATCTAATTTTCGCAAATCGACACCGTAGCATTTCTCGCCTTCGTTTTTAGGATGAACGGCGACTCCGGGAATGCTACGTGGTGTAAATGTAAAACTGCCCAACGAAGGTTTTGTTCCGCCAATTACCTGGAACGGGAAGTCAGTTCCGCGTCCGATGCTCACACTGGTTGCCTCGAAAAAACAAAGCGACGGGTAAAGCTGAATTGCAAGGTCGTTGGGCAAATTCGGAGACGGACTTACAGGTAAAGAATATTCCGTTTTATGCGAATAATTTTCTGCCCGAACAATTATCAGTTCACACTTCTTTGGTGTGTCGAGCCAGTTTTCGCCGTTTATCATTTGTGCCAGCTCTCCCACCGTGCAACCGTGAACGACGGGAATTGGGTGCATGCCTACAAATGATTGGAATTCCATGTCGAGCACCGGTCCGTCGATGTAATCTCCATTCGGATTGGGCCGATCGAGTACCAGAACCGTTTTGTCGTGTTCGGCACAGGCTTCCATTACCAAATGCATAGTGGATATATATGTATAAAACCGGCACCCCACATCCTGGATGTCAAAAACCACAATGTCAAGTCCTTCAAGGTGTTCAGCTGTTGGTTTGCGGGTATCACCATAAAGTGAAAAAACGGGAAGACCGGTTTTGCTGTCAACTCCGTCCTCTATTTTTTCACCTGCGGATGCATCTCCTCTGAAGCCATGTTCAGGCGCAAAAATTTTGGTAACCTCAACGCCTTCCGACAACAAAAAATCTACCAGATGAATATCTCCTTTCACTGAAGTATGATTAACAACAACACCCACTTTTTTATCTTTCAGAAGTGGCAGGTATTTTTCGGGCTGGTCAGCGCCTGTTAGCAATTTCCCGTTATTTTCAGCATTGCAGGAATAGACCAGTAAAAATACCAATGCAACCGTGAATAGATTCTTCATTTTGTGCCAATTAAAATATATGACGCTAAAATACCATTTGATTTCCCGATAAAAAAACGGGGACAATAAAATTTGAGATAAAATAAAAAAGGAGAAATTCCGGTATGAAAACAGGCAGTAAGTTATTGTGTTTTGCCGAACGGAACGGTGAACCCCAGCCAGGGAACCCCAATGAACGCAATGTCGGGTTGAACTGGAACAACCAGCCCAAAATCGAGCGCTGCTTTTTTAATGATCCAGCGACCACCAAAAGTAAGCAACCCAAATCCCTCACCGTTAGTATTCACGTAGTAATTTTCAGTAATAAAATACCAGCGGTCCGACAGCCGGAACATTCCGTTGAAATTAATCATTGGCGACGATGCCCATTCGCCGCCGGCAAATCCGTACCCCATCCCAAAGCTTACATTGTTGTCGGGAGTTCCGAAGGTGGTTAATCCGTATAATATTCCAAAAGAAGTACCGGACTCGCCCAGAACAGTTCCCACCAAAGCACCTGCCCCGATGTTGAATTTATTCTTTTCAACCGGAAACGAAAATTTTGGTGTGAAAAACACAGGAGTTGGTGCACCGCCAAACAAAAAGAGCGGAATGATTCCGCCTCCCACCGAAAAATTATCGGTAACGCCATAAGCAAACTGATTCCACAAAACCCAAATGTTCTGATAATATCCCTCTCCTTTTCTCAATCCGTAGCCGTTTGGCGACCAAAAATAACGGGTCGACTGTGGATTTGGAAACCAGACTTTTCCATCTCTGATTTGCTGAACATCGACTTTCTCCAGTGATTTTATGTCTTTCTTCAGAATTGAAATCTGCCCCAGGGTTTCTGTTAAAAAATTAATTCGTACTGAATCTTCGGAAGCTATTTTCCCAACAAATTCATTTCCGTCCCGGGTTTCAATTCTAAAAATTGTGGTATCTTTTTCTGTGGACTGGGAAAATGCCGTGGTACTTAGCTTTAAAACAAATAATACCACCAGGATTAAAGTTCCTGCTTTCATAATGCTTTGTATTTGTTATCAGAAAAGAAAAATCTTATGAAAGATACGCAATTTCCGGCACAGATCAATACCACTATTCTGATCCGAAATTAACGTTTTGGTGGGTTATCCTGACTTCGGTTTTTTGAAAACCTTCGCGACGGATTTCTTCCTTTTCCCTTTTTTTGAAATTTTTTACCTCCTTTGTTCCTGCCCGGGGAATAACTTTTCCATTGCGGCCCTTCGCCCATTCCTTCGGGCAACGGCAATTTTATCACCTCCCGTTCAATGAGTTGCTCAATCTGGTGGAATTTCCCCATTTCCTTATCGTTCACCAGGGTTAAAGCCACTCCGGTGGCATCGGCACGAGCGGTTCGCCCTACGCGGTGCACATAATCTTCAGCATCGTGCGGCACATCGAAATTGATAATCAGGTTGATTTCCTTTATATCGATTCCGCGGCTCATTACATCAGTTGCAACCAGAATTCTTGTGCGCCGGGCCTTAAAAGCCTGCAATACTTTTTCGCGTTCAGTTTGTTCCAGATCGGAAGAAATAGCTTCGGCAGCAAATTTATGTTTCTTCAGCGAAAGCGCCAGTTCCGTAACTTTTCGTTTGGTAGAACAGAAAATCAGGATACTTTTATATTCGGGATTCTCAGAAATCAGGTGATTTATCAAACCGATTTTCTGGCTGTCGTAACAGAGGTAAACCGCCTGCAAAACTCCTTCTGCCGGTTTCGACATGGCAATGTTTATTTCAACCGGATCGACAAGAATTTTTGAGGCGAGCGTCCTGATTTTAGGAGCCATTGTTGCACTAAACATCAGTGTTTGCCGTTCTTTTGGCAGGTAAGAAATTATTTTTACGATGTCTTCGTAAAACCCAATGTCGAGCATCCTGTCGGCTTCATCGAGTACGAGGTATTTTAAGGTGTCGAACTTTACATAGCCCATATTCAGGTGTGCAATCAGCTTGCCCGGTGTTGCAACTACAATATCGGCGCCCTGTGTGAGCGCTTTCTTTTGCTGGCCCCAGTCGTCGCCGTCGCTGCCGCCGTAAATGGCAATGGAATGAATGCCAAGTCCGTAAGCAATTCCCTGCACTTGCTGGTCAATTTGAACTGCCAGTTCGCGTGTAGGCACCAAAATAAGCGTGGTTGTTTCTCCGGCCGGCTGGTCAAGAATCATATCGAGAACCGGAATGACAAAAGCGGCTGTTTTCCCTGTTCCGGTTTGCGCGCAGGCAATTAAATCTTTATTATCGAGAATTTGTGGTATCGCTTGTTCCTGGATGGGTGTGGTCTTTTCAAAACCCATGTATGATATGGCGTCGAGGATATCGTCGTGTACTGCTAATTCAGAAAATTTCATTATTGATGTTGCATTTTTTGTGATTTCCGGTCAAAAAACCATTTTGTTTTTCGGCTTTCAAAGTAAGCGAAAATTATTGATTCTGCGTTATTTAAAATGGGTCAAAATCTTTTCGATAATTTCCATTCCCGCCCGTTCGCCTTTCGATGAAAACAGGCATTCTCCGGCAATGTTGTAAAGCGAAACTTCGAGGTTTGAATCCACGCTTTCTTTAATCATCCGGTCCATTTTACCAGTCACCGGAGCTTTTAAATTTCCCGCTTTCTTCTGTTCAGCCTTCATCTTTAAAACACGATTTTTGCGTTTAAGTTCAACATTTAGTGTTTGTTCCGAAAATGAAAGATGGGTAATTTCAGAATTGTTGTAAGTGGCAAACAGGTAAAATTTTCCTTTCAGGTAAAGAAAACAAATGTGCCCCATAAAAAAACTTCCGAGCCACGGAATTTTAGCCACCGAAAATGTAAACGAGCAATCGGGTTCTTCAAAGTTGTTACAGTGCAGCCAAATCCATGATTCAGGAAAAGAAGTGCCCCAGTCTTTTTCAATGTATCCTTTTCCGCCTGAAAATTTTGCAGGCACCCCATTCACATTTAACGAGCCTTGCAGCGAGTGAAGTACCGACCCGATTCCGTGCTTGCATTCCATAAAAGGAACAAACGAATACCAGCCCATTATTCCGGGTGAAAA
>DATFJO010000092.1:0-11702 GCA_035269145.1 Tangfeifania sp.
CTTTCAATTCAGGGTAAATTTAAACGGGTTTTTAAAGATGAAGAGCTTAAATATTACGGTTTTTTTATTCTTGTTTTTACTGCCATCGTTTTCACAGGGTTACTGATAACTTCGCAACTCGGGGTTGAAAAATCATTCCGCGATGCACTTTTCCAGGTTGTTTCAATTATAACAACTACGGGCTATGCAACTGCCGACTACCTCACCTGGGCACCAATTCTTACCATCATTATTTTTGTGTTGTTCTTTTTTGGAGGGTCGGCTGGTTCAACCGGTGGCGGAATGAAAATTATGCGTATTGTGCTTTTGCTGAAGAACAGTTATTATGAGCTTCGGCGAATGGTGCATCCTCATGCCATTATCCCGGTTAAGTTCAATAACCATTCGGTTGATGCAAAAATCGTTACCAACGTGCTGGCATTTT
Source organism: Tangfeifania sp. (assembly GCA_035269145.1). Lineage (GTDB taxonomy): Bacteria > Bacteroidota > Bacteroidia > Bacteroidales > Prolixibacteraceae > Tangfeifania. The sequence continues at coordinate 425 of DATFJO010000092.1, forward strand.
TTATGTTCTATTTTGCAATATTCGGGGCCAGCACAGTTATTTTCACTTTAATTGAACCAGACATGGAATCGGCAATGGGAGCAGTTGCCACAAGCCTGGGAAACATCGGTCCGGGAATTGGAAATGTGGGGCCGGCTGATAATTTCCTTCATATAAAACCCTTAGGGAAATGGTTTCTTTCGTTTTTGATGCTGCTGGGGCGTCTGGAATTATTTACAGTGCTGGTGTTGTTTTCGCCTTCTTTCTGGAAAGAATAAAAGGTTACAACTCCAGTTGGCCTTTTCCTTCGCGGGTAATTTCAATTTCATTGCCGGTGCAATCCACAATGGTGGAGGGAACCAACTCACCCGGTCCGCCATCTACAACAACATCGGCAAAATCCTGGTACTTTTCATAAATCAGTTCAGGATCGGTCGTGTACTCGCGTATTTCATCTTCGTCGTGAATTGAAGTCGATAAAATTGGGTTTCCCAGTTCGTATACAATATCGCGGATTATGTTATTGTCGGGAATACGGATACCCACTGTTTTTTTCTTGCCTTTAAAATATTTGGGGACATTGTTGTTGGCTTCCAGGATAAAAGTAAACGGCCCCGGCAGGTTTTTTTTTATGAGTTTAAAAACCGAATTCGAAATGGGCCGGGTATAATCCGATAAGTGACTTAAATCGCTGCAGATAAATGAAAAGTTTGCTTTTTCAACTTTAACGCCTTTAAACCGCGCCACATTTTCAACTGCTTTCGCGTTCATAATGTCGCAGCCCATTCCGTAAACTGTGTCGGTTGGGTAAATAATAATTCCACCGTCGCGCAAAACTTCTGCAATTTTGCGCACATCGCGTGGATTTGGATTCTCATTGTAAAGCCGCAACAACATATTCAGTAATTAAAAAATTGGATGGTAAAATTATAATTTTAGATTTATTTTTGGCATTTTGTCAGAAATAAGTCATGAAACAACAAATACTAAAAAAAACAGCCGATGGTTCATTCACCATTTATCTCCCTGAAATGGGGGAACAATATCACTCGATGAACGGAGCTATTACCGAATCAAATCATGTGTTTATCGAAAAGGGGTACCTGTTCCATAAAGAAACCAATCCATCAGTTTTTGAGGTGGGGTTCGGAACGGGCCTGAATTGTTTGTTGACAATTTTGCAGGCACAAAAACTTAAACGTCCGACTGTTTATTATTCAGTTGAAAAATATCCGTTAAATATTGAAGTGGTACAAAACCTCGATTATGGCTCTTTTTTTTCGGATGAAGCCAGCACCTGGTTTGATAAAATTCATTCCTGCCCATGGGAAGAGGAGGTGAAAATTTCTGATTATTTCAAGTTATGTAAAACAGCAACAGATTTAACAACAAAAAGCTTTTTACCGGAAAGAAATTTCGATGTCATTTATTTCGATGCCTTCGGCCCGGATAAACAACCCGAAATGTGGACCCCCGAAATATTTGAGAGGATTTCGCGAATAACACAAAACGGCGGTGTTTTTGTTACTTACAGCGCCAAAGGTCAGGTTCGCAGAGATTTGACAACTGCCGGATACCGGATGGAAAGGTTGCCCGGCCCGCCCGGTAAAAAACAAATGCTGAGGGGAATAAAAGTGGATTCAAAACTTTAATTGCCAAAAAATTGAATTATCTTCGCACCTCGAACCGAGAAAAGTAGTAAAATGACAGAGAAAAAGATTACAGGCGAGTTAAACCGGTTTAGTTATGCGTTAGGAATGAGTGTAGCCTCAAACCTCATAAAATCAGGTGTAAAAAAAGTAAATCCTGAAACATTTTTGCAGGCAATTAATGACACATTTACCGGCGAAATGCCAAAAATGATGCCCGAAGAGGCCAATAAAATTCTGGAAGAATTTATGCAGAAAGCCTCTCAGGGTGAAGCTAAAAACAACCTTGAAGAAGGCATAAAATTTTTGGCTGAAAACAAATCGGATAAAAGTGTAATAGAACTGCCAAGCGGATTGCAGTATAAAGTTATAGAAGAAGGCGACGGCGAATTGCCAACACCCGAAAACCAGGTAAAATGTCATTACCACGGTACATTAATCGATGGTACAGTGTTTGACAGTTCGGTGGAGCGCGGCGAACCAGCCGTTTTTCCCGTAAATGCTGTTATACCGGGTTGGGTGGAAGCATTGCAACTGATGCCCGTTGGTTCAAAATGGCGGTTGTTTATTCCGCCCGAACTTGCCTACGGTGAACAGGGAGCCGGTGGCGTTATCGGACCCAATTCAACCCTGGTTTTTGATTTGGAATTATTGGAAATTGTTTAAATATATTATTATCATGAGAAAGAGTGTTATTTATTTTATCGGCCTGTTTTTGTTGATTGTCGGAGTTAGCTGTCAGCAAAACGGTGGTGTGTCCGATGTAAAACTTGAAACACCTGCCGACTCTGCAGGTTATGCTATCGGAATTTTAGTAGGAAACAACAATAAGGAACAGGTGAGCAATGCTCCCGGAGGCGCCGACATTAGTATCGATGCTATGGTAGCCGGGTTTGCCAAAGCTGCCAGGGGCGAAGAAACAGACTTAACTCCCGAAGAAGCTGACCGGATTGTACGTGAATTTTTTACTTCAGCCGGAGAACGCGAAGGACAGTTAAATCTGGAAGCAGGAAATGCATTCCTCCAGCAAAACAAAGAACGCCCGGAAGTAAAAGTAACCGAAAGTGGTATGCAGTATGAAGTATTGCAGGAAGGTGACGGACCAGTGCCTGAAGAAGATGACAGAGTGCGTGTACATTACCACGGAACATTAATCGATGGTACTGTTTTCGACAGTTCAGTTGAGCGTGGAGAACCTGCTGTATTTGGTGTAACCCAGGTAATTCCGGGATGGACCGAAGCGCTGCAAATGATGCCCGCAGGCTCGAAGTGGAAAATTTACCTGCCTTCTGATTTGGCTTATGGCGAGCGTGGAGCAGGTGGCGACATCGGCCCGAACGAAACATTGATTTTCGAAGTAGAATTACTCGAAATCGTTGAAGAATAAATCGTTTATAATTTTTGAATAAAAAACCCTTTGTAGTTTTTCTGCAAAGGGTTTTTTATTTTATTTTCGCTTCTATGAGTTTACAGGTAAAAGGAAAAATACAACAGATATTGAAACCCGAATCGGGTGTCAGCCGTGCCGGCAAAGAGTGGAAAAAACAAGAGTTTGTAATTGAAACCGATGAGCAGTTCCCGCGAAAAGTGTGCTTTACACTTTTTAACGATAAGTCGTCGTTACTCAGCGGTTTTTCAGAAGGCGAGGAAGTGGATGTTTCGTTCAATCTTGAATCGAGAGAGTACAACGGAAAATGGTTTCACAACATCAACGCATGGAAACTGGAAAAAACCGCGGCCGAAGAAAACCTGCCCGAACCACCTCCGGAATTCCGGCCCGAAGACATTCCGCCGGAACCTGCGGATGACGGTGGCAACGATTTACCATTTTAAAAGCGTTGAAATCCACAGCAATTAAGATTGGCTGAATTTTCTGAAGGTTCTGTTTACTTTTATTGTTAATTTTAGGGAATCAAAATAAAACAATACCACATGAACCTTTCAAGAAGAAAATTCTTTGTTAAAACGGCTGCCGGAACTGCCGCACTTGCCAGTATTCCTGCAATTGTTTCAGCAAGTATGTATCCCTCCAAAAGTGAGAAGAGTAAAAAATATCCGCTTTTTGAAAAAGGCGACACAGTACTTTTTCAGGGAGATTCCATTACCGATGCTGGTCGTGAAAAAGAGCGGGAATTACCCAACAACCCGGCTTCGTTTGGCTCAGGGTATGCTTTTCTGGCTGCATCCACTTTGCTGAACGAACTGCCCGGAAAAGAGCTGATATTGTACAATCGTGGAATCAGTGGGAATAAAGTTTACCAACTGGCCGACCGCTGGGAGAAAGACTGCCTCAATCTGGATCCAAATGTTTTGAGTATACTCATCGGGGTAAACGACTACTGGCACAAACGAAACGGCAACTACGACGGCACGGTGGAGGTTTATGAAAATGATTTTCGGGCGCTGCTTGAACGCACGAAAAAGGCGCTCCCAAATGTTGAACTGGTTATTTGCGAACCTTTTTATGTGCTGAAGACTTCGGCGGTTGATGAAACCTGGGTAGAACCGATGAAAAAATACCAGGCTTCAGCTAAAAAAATAGCCACTGAATTCGATGCCATCTGGGTACCTTTTCAGGATGTGTTCGATGAGGCCGTAAAACATGCTCCGGCAACCTACTGGACCGGCGATGGAGTTCACCCGTCGATGGCCGGCGCACAACTTATGGCCGAAGCGTGGCTCAGAGCAGTAGAATAAAATACGAGATAGATAAATTGAAAGGTGCTTTGCTTTAAGGCACCTTTTTTTATGGGGGATCGGCGATTTAAAATCGCCGTTTTTCAGTTTAAATCTAATTAAACTGCCATTTTCCGGGACAGGTGGTTTCCTAATCTTTTACTTTAGATTAAACAGATATTTGGTTAATCTTGTTTTATAATTAAATGCAATAAATAGCTTCATAAATATTTAATTATGAAAAAGAAAAATGTTTTTGTTATTGGGATGAATGATCTTAACCGAAAGCGAATTCATGATTTACCCGGTTCAGAAGAATGTAACTTTCATGAATTGCTGACTTACGAAGAATCTCACGGTGCAAAGGAATACAATGTCAAAAAGATAATGGATAAGGCCACTAAACAGTTAGATGAGTTTGATGATGAAATCGATGCCATTATCAGTTTCTGGGATTTTCCGGTGAGTATTATGCAAACCATCCTTGCAAAACGCTACAATACAATTGCCACCTCCACCCAGAGCATCTATTTTTGCGAAGACAAATACGGGGCACGTGTGAAACAGGCTGAAGTTATTCAGGAATGTGTCCCCGGTTTTAAAGGATTCAATCCGTTCGAAGAGGAGACGGTAAAAGATATCGATTTGGAATATCCATTTTGGGTAAAACCTGTTAAATCTTTTGGCAGCCATCTTGGTTTCAAAATTGAGAATGATGCCGATTTGGAGCGTGCTGTCGGTAAAATGAAAGAGCGGATTAAGAATTTCACCGATCCGTTTTTTGAGTTGGTTGAGTATTCGGATATGGAATTTACACCCGACCAGAAAATTCTGGCCATTGCCGAAGAAATTATCGGTGGTCACCAATGTACACTCGAAGGTTATGTGTATGATGGAGAAGTTGTAATTCACGGTGTAATCGATTCGCACACGTACAAAGGGATGTCTTCCTTTTCGCATTACCAGTACCCGTCGGTACTTTCTGATGAAGTAAAAGAAAGAATGACGGATTGTACCCGAAAAATTATGAAACACATCGGTTTCAACAATTCGGTTTTTAATGTTGAATTCTACTGGGACAAGAAAACCGACGATATAAAGTTGCTTGAAATCAATCCACGCATCTCACAATCGCATGCTGAGTTGTTTAAAAAAGTGGATGGCGTATACAATCACAAAATCATTCTGGATGTTGCTTTGGGCAAAAAACCTGACTTCCCGGTAAAGGAAGGGTCTTACAACACGGCAGGCAAATTTTTTATCCGTTCGTTTAAAAACGGGATCATTAAGAAAGCGCCGGGTGAGGAAGAAATAAAAAAGGTACAGGAAAAATATCCCGATGTAATTCTCGAACTGGTAGCCAAAGAAGGCAATAAACTGGAAGACTTACCCTACCAGGACAGCTACAGCTACAAACTCGGTTTTGTTTTCCTCGGCGCTGAATCAGGCGACGAGATGAAAGAGAAGTTTGAGGATATTAAAGAAATGCTTGGCTATAAAATTGAAGAGGTTGAATAGATATTTGGTAGCGATTTAAGTTGAAAAGCTCTCCCGCGAAACCGTCATTATAAATCCCTGTTACACAACATTCATTTTCAGGGTTACCTTTTGCCCGTTTTCTGAACATATATACAGAAACACAATACCAATAATTAAAAAAACAGGAGGCACGCAACCAAATCTCAACATTTAGCATCTTAACAAAGCATTAACTTTTAAAACCAATAGTATGATGAAACACGGCCCATAATCCACTTTTCCCGGAAATCCACAAGGTGGAAATACTCCGGAAAAGATGCCAACAAAAGGCAAAGAAACCGACCCAATTTGCTCTCACACTTGGTAGCTTTGGTTACCTTGAATACGAAAAGTACTTTGTACGATTTACTCACTGCTAAATACTTGAAATAATGAAAACAAAAAAAATAAAATTACTTGCCAGATTCCTGCTCCTGTTGCCGCTTTGTGCAGCTTTGCTGGGCGCGGGGTGTGAAAAAGAAGATTCTATCGCGGTTTGTGGAATAGAAGATCCGTTAACGGAGCTTGATTGGCTAAAGGATTTGAAAACATCCATAGAAGAAGATGTCGATATTAATTCTGCAGAAATTATTCTATACAGATTAAATGATACTAATTATATCTACGTTCAAAAATCTGTTAGTTCTGCTTATGATTTTCCAAATACAATCTATGACTGCGAAGGAAATGAAAAGTACAAATGTGGAGGAAATCAACCTGTTGATAATTGTACAACTTTTTTTTCAGAAGCACAAAAAATTAAAATATTATGGGAAAAGAAATAATAAACCAGAAATTAGAAATAAAGGGACTTTTCTTTATTTTCTTAATTGTTTTGTCATTTACATCTCAAGGACAAATGATGCAAAAATGTCCGGCTTATCCTGATACAATAAGAATGTTACAACAGGAAAACTATTTTCTTGAATGCTTTATTAAAGGAGATGAATACTTTTCAATAATCACAACTGTCGATGGTTTTCCTTTAATCGAAAATAAAAATGGAAAATTTGAATATGCCACGATTGATCGTACAGGAAAAATTAATTCAACAGGTGTTCTTGCAAAAAATAAGGCAAATCGAACAGAAAAGGAAATGAACCTTTTAAAAACAATAGATAAAAAGGCTATAGAAAGAATAAAGCCAGCACCTTCAAAAATGTCTACTAGTGGTGATTTGAGTTATTCTATTGAAAGCTTTCCGACTAGCGGAACAAGAAATCTCTTGGTGCTATTAATTGATTTTACAGATTTATCATTCCAAATTGCCAATAATAACTTTAACAGTCTTATGAATCAGGCAAATTATAATGGAACGGGGAGCTTTAGGGATTATTGGTTAGAAAGTTCATATACCAACTTGGCCATTAATAGCACTGTAAGAGGTTGGTATCATGCCGCAAATAATATGGCTTACTATGGTGCAAACTCAGGCGGGAGTGATGTCAATCCAAGATTATTAGTTCAAGAAGCTGTTGATGCAGCTGAAAATGCAGGATTAGATTTTTCTATTTATGATAACGATAATGATGGAAACGTAGATGGAATAGTAGTTATTCATGCGGGATATGGAGAAGAAGCAGGCGGCGGGGCTAATACAATTTGGTCTCATCATTGGTCGCTTGGCAGCTATAAAAGAACATATGATGGTGTAACAATTGATGATTATGCTCTTGTTCCAGAACTAAGAAATAATTTTGGAAGTAATATTTCAAATATTGGGGTAATTTGTCACGAATTCGGTCATTCTTTAGGCTTACCTGATTTATATGACACTGTTTTATCAAATGGAGATTCTGAAGGTATTGGAGAATGGGGTCTAATGGGAAGTGGGAATTGGAATAATAACGGTGCCTCTCCTTCAAATTTATGTGCGTGGAGTAAATTGTTTTTAAGTTGGTCGAATCCTACTGTACTATCTTCCCAAATTAGTATTTCGTTACCTAATTCAGCACATAATAATACTTTTTATCGAATCAATACACCACATGCAAATGAATTTTTTTTATTGGAAAACAGACAATTTGTTGGTTTTGATGTTGGATTACCAGGTACCGGATTAGCCATTTGGCATATTAATACCTCTAAAACCACAACATTCCATATTGATGCTAATGATGTTAACGCAGATGAAAATTTGAAAGGAGTCGATTTGGAAGAAGCTGATGGAAATCTTGATCTGGATAATAATACTAATAGAGGAGATGATGGTGATTTATTTCCTGGTAATTCATGTAATATATTTTTTAGAGATAATACAACACCAAGCTCTCAAACATATTCTCCGGTAGTAAATACTAATAAGCCCATAGCAAATATTGCTGAATCAGGGAACAACATTCGGTTTGATTTTATGGGATACAATCCCATTACCGGCCCCTCCGTTGTCTGTTCTTCCGGTGCCACTTTTGCCATTGATAACCTGCCTGATGTTGATTCCATCATTTGGGAAACCGGGTCCTATCTTACCGTTTATTCAGGGCAAAATACCGATTCTCCCATAATAAAAGCCACCGGGAATGGCAGGAGCTGGGTACAAGTCAGGCTGGTTAATGATTGCGGCAGCATTACCCTGCCCCGGCAAACAGTTTGGGCGGGCACAGAAATGGCTACAACATTCAGCCCCTTCGACCTTAACCAACAGGTTTATACCTGGTACCCGTTATGTGTGGGAACCCCTTATGAGTTTAGGGCAAGCCTCCAGAATCCTTCCGAAAATCCTTCGGATTATTTTTGGACAGTATGGGATGAGGAAGAAGAATTGATGTATATGTGCCCATCGGGTACCGGTGGTTATTTTGTAGCCAGCCACTCTGGATTTTATACGGTGAATTTAATTTATAATAATGGCTGTGGCTGGGGAAGCGAAAGATCAGTAAGATTTGAATTTGAAGAATGTGGTGGTCTCTTTTTGCTGATTTCACCAAACCCCACTACCGGCGAAACCACCCTCACCATTGAATCGGGGACAGAAACAGAATCATTAAATTCGGCTTCGATTAGTGAAGATACATTTGACTATAATGCCGAATGGGACATGGAAATCTACAGCCCCATGCAGGCATTAAAAACAAAGAAAACCAAACTAAAAGGCAAAAGCACAACCATCCAAACCGCCGGCTGGACCGAAGGGATTTATACCGTTCGTGTAAAATACAAGGATGAAATTTTAACCGGAAAATTAATTGTGAAAAGATAGAATTTTGACATTTAATAAATTAAACCTTCAGGTTTTTTGAAACCCTGAAGGTTTAAGCAAAAACAAATATCATGAAAATCAAAATTTTTAAATTAAGTGTAATTGTCCTGCTGTTTAGTTTTTCAACAGCAGGATGCCAGGAAGATGAAATTATTGAAGAACACTATCCGTTTAAACTGCACTATGCCATACAAAATGAGCAAGGGCAGGAAGTAACCCAAATTAAACAAGGAGAAAACTTTTATTTTTATTTCTCAATAGAGAATACCAGTGAAAGGGATACTCCAATTGATGATCATTATTTGTTTGGGAATAATGAATTATTTAAAGTATTCATTTATGATAATTTAAATGACGAAGTATATGCTGGAGAGATTCAATCTACAATCTGTTCTCAAGTAGGAGGCTGCTTAGGCCAGGCTAATACCAAGTTTGAGTTTAAATTGCCATGGTCTTCCTTAAAAGATACTTCTATAAATGTAGTATGTTGTTATTATCTTTTGGAAAAACAATCTCCACTTCCCATTGGGAAATATTTCATAAAATATACAGGTAGTATCCCTTATTATTACGAGAATGAAAGCGGTAATATAGTTGGTGATGAAACCGATAATTATAACCTTAAATATGAATTTGAAATTGTAAAATAATTTGAAAATGAAAAAAATTTATTTATTCATCTATTTGGTTGTTTGCACTCAGGTTGTAAATGCACAAGTGTACGTTAGGTACAATACGAACAAGGAAAAACTTGAAAAACTTGAACACATAAAAAAATTCATCCCAAATTCACTTTCAGCTAAAATCCTACCATCTTTCGACTATGCACAGTTAATTACAGAAGATAAAGCCCGTGAACATCCCGGCTTGCCGGCACGTTACGGAAAAAAGTTTGATGTACAATGGTCCCTATCAAATTCCGGGACGTGGTCAGAGTTAGAAGGTAATAAAATTTGGCATCTAAAAATTCATTCCCCGGGTGCGTATTCCTTGGGTTTGCTTTTTGAAAAGTTTTATTTGCCCGATGAAGCAACCTTTTTAATTTATAATGAACCTGAAAGTTTTATGTATGGACCTTTAACTTCCAATAGCAACAAAATACATGAAAAGTTTTCAACGGGGCCCATACAAGGAGAGACTATTATTCTGGAACTGACAGTTCCAAAGATACTTCAGAATAAGGTGAAACTACAAATAAATGGGATTATTCATGGGTATAAGGACTTGTTTAAAACACAGGTCGGATACAATGATTCTGGTAGTTGTTTGGATTACAATGATGTTGAATGCTTTGACAATCCTGACTGGGACGATGAGTCGGATGCAGTAGTACGTTTGATTAATGGCATTTATTACGGTTCAGGAGCATTGGTAAACAACACTGCGAATGATTATACCCCGTATTTATTAACAGCATTTCATAATATTGATGTTGATGATTCAGATGCAATAAGTGCTACTGAAGAACAAGCAGTAGCCAACTGCTTATTTCAATTTCATTATAAAAGTCCTACTTGCAATGGAAGTAATTCTTCATATATTCAGTTTACAGGAGGAGATTTGGTTGCTTCTTTATACGATTCAGATTTTGCATTAATTGATCTGGATAATTCTCCTGTGGGAAATGAGAACATTACTTATCTGGGCTGGGATAATAGAAATAATACTCCCACTAGTGGCACAGTAATTCATCATCCTTCTGGAGATGTCATGAAAATATCATTGTCAAATACCAGCCCAAATATTGTTGGAAATTTATGGGAATATCAATTTTATTCAGGAATAACTGAAGGAGGCTCATCTGGAGCTCCTGTTTTAAATCAGAGTAACAGGGTCGTTGGACAACTTTTAGGAACATACGCAGGAGATCCTATCTCATGTAGTAATCAAGATGGATTAACGTTATACGGTAAATTTGATATTTCGTGGGATGACAATAGTAATAATGACAACCAACTTGCCCACTGGCTCGATCCAGACAATACCGGAGACCCAACTACTGATTTATTGCGTTCGCCCAGTATAACAGTGCCCGATCTAATCTGTTATTCAGGAACAACAGTTTCCATGCAAAACCCACCAGGGGTTACCATTACCTGGGGAGGAGAAAATGTTGAATACCCAAATGGGGATACAGGCACATCGGTTACCGTTCGTGCTAATAGTTCTTCAATTTCAGCAGAGGGCACAGTAACTGCCTCTTTTACAATCAATGATATTCAACGTACAATTACTCACCCTGTTTGGGTAGGAACAC
>DATFJO010000093.1:0-17467 GCA_035269145.1 Tangfeifania sp.
ATTACAGATATACATATTGTTGTAAACATTTGATTTTCAATATTTTTAAATAGCACGGTATTTAAAACCAAATAATTGGGATTTCTTTGCTGAAATAAAATATGTTTTAAAAATTGCAGAATGTATTGTTTAAATAATTACATTTGTATATAATAACCATTCAGCTTTAAAAAATGAAGGACCGAATTAAAGAATTCATTGATTACAAAGGTATATCAGCAGGAGAATTAGCTGATTTGCTGGATGTTCAACGTTCAAATATTTCTCACATACTCAATGGGAGGAATAAGCCGGGAGCTGTTTTTATTGAAAGGTTTCTGTTAACATTTCCCGAAATTAATGCTCGCTGGTTGCTTACCGGTGAAGGGCAAATGGTAAATTTTAAAGCTAACATTCAAACGAAATCACAGAAAAATACACCTGAAACTGAATATTCAATAGCTCCGCAATTGCCGTTTGTTAAGCAACAAGTGAATAAAATGGATATTGAAAAAGTTATTTTACTTTATACTGACGGCACATTTTCATCCCATACCCCAAATAAATAGTCTTAGGATTTTACATTCACACAACATCAGTACACATAGATAAACAACACATGTTTTACAACATCAAAAATAATTCACAAAAGTGAACAAGTTTCTCAATATTGTTTTTACATTTGTAGTGTACAAATTAATACTGACGAGATGATAGTTTTAATATAATGATTTCTCGATTTACAAGCCCTAAGATTTTTAATTGAAATTACAGAAGCAGGACCGTTACCAGTTAACGGTCCTTTTTTTTTATTATAATTCTTTTTATCCCAATTCTGAAAATACAAAATATGGTTATCTTTGCCTGCAAATGATTCAAAAATGAGTAAAAAAGCAGTTGCTGATTTTACTGTTGCAGCAAATACCCGGTTAAATAATACCAATTTTCTGATTCAATTGTTTGCCCCTGAACCATTACCGGATATTTATCCCGGACAGTTTGTGAATATTGATATTAGAAACGCAAAAGAGATTTTTCTCAGGCGTCCGTTTTCTGTATTTGAAGTAGACTATTCGCAAAACACACTTTCAGTGATTGTTAAAATTCTTGGCCGTGGTTCCAAAGTTCTGACAGAAGTCCGGCCCGGGGAAAAATTAAGTTTGATTTATCCGCTCGGAAGAAGTTTTACTTACCCTTCTGAAAATGAAAAAATACTTGCGATAGGAGGAGGTAGCGGTGTTGCTCCAATGCTATTTCTATCCAAAGAATCCGGCCTCCAGGCCAGCAACGTTGATATTATTTTGGGCGCCAGAACGGCTGAAGACCATATCAGGCCTGATGAGTATGCTAAATTTGGGCGCCTGCACTATACAACCGAAGATGGCTCACTTGGAGCAAAAGGATTTGTGATTCATCATCCCTTGTTTACAAATGAAATTGCAAAGTACGACAAAATATACGCCTGCGGACCCGATGCAATGATGAAAGCCGTTGCCCGCGAGGCACAAAAAGCAGGTGTTTTTTGTGAAGTTTCACTTGAAAACCTTATGGCTTGCGGTTTTGGTGTTTGTTTGTGCTGCATAGAACCTACCAACGACGGTAACAAATGTATATGCACCGATGGCCCGGTATTTAACATTAATGAATTAAAATGGCAGATTTAAAAGTAAATATTCACGATTTACAATTGAAAAACCCGGTGATGCTGGCATCCGGAACCTGTGGTTTTGCGCAGGAAATCAATGATTTTTACGATGTGTCGCAATTGGGAGGTATTTTCCTCAAAGGAACAACACCCCGTAACCGCGATGGAAATTTATATCCACGCATGGCAGAAACTTCATCGGGAATGTTAAATGCAGTAGGATTGCAAAATAAGGGCGTAGATTATTTTATCGAAAACACCTATCCGAAAATTAAGGATTACGGAACTCCGCTTATTGTAAATGTAAATGGTTCAACGGTTGAGGAATACATAGAAGTTACTGAAAAAATCAATGAACTGGATAAAATTCCCGCCATTGAACTGAATATCTCCTGCCCCAATGTTAAAGAAGGCGGAATGGCTTTCGGAATTACCTGCCCCGGAGCCGAAGCTGTAACCCGCGAAATTCGAAAAGTATACAGTAAAACATTAATTGTAAAGCTATCGCCAAATGTTACAGATATCTCTGAAATTGCCAAAGCCGTGGAAGGTCAGGGGGCTGATAGTGTTTCGCTGGTCAATACATTTCTTGGTATGGCTATCGATGCCAAAACCCGCACACCGCTGCTCTCAACCGTTACCGGTGGGCTTTCAGGCCCTGCAATTAAACCCATTGCCCTGCGAATGGTTTGGCAGGTAGCCCAGGCTGTAAATATACCGGTAATTGGCATGGGAGGAATTATGAACACTGAAGATGCCATTGAATTTATTCTGGCCGGGGCATCAGCCGTTCAGATCGGTACAGCCTTATTTAAAAATCCAATGATTCCTCTTGAAATAATTAAAGGCCTGGAAGAATATTTGAAAGAATATAACATATCAAATATCAACGAATTAACCGGTAGTTTACAAATGTAAATAATGCGGTTTTGTTGTTTTACTGATTCCATTTTCTTTCCGGCACATTCTTTTGAAAATTTCTTTTTAAATCCTCTTCCATTTTTGTAACTTTCAACAAAATGTTAATATAAATTGTAATGTGAACATTTCAATTTATGCTGTGTTTAATAAACCGAAAGTTGCAATTAACCGAAAAAAAAACATAAAAATATGTCGAAATTTGAAATCGTAATGCCTAAACTTGGTGAAAGTATCCAGGAAGGCACCATAACTAAATGGTTTGTAAAAGAAGGGGATACCATCGAAGAAGATGATATGCTTTTCGAAGTAGCCACTGATAAAGTGGATTCGGAAATTCCCTCTCCGGTTGACGGTGTTATCAAAGAAATTTTGCATCCTGTTGACAGTCTCGTTCCTGTTGGCGAAATTGTTGCCATTATTAGTATGGAAGGAGAAGAAGAGGAAGAAACTGCTGAAACAGTTGAATCAGGCCGCAAGCCTGTTGAAAAAACACTTACTGAAAATGAAGAAACAAAAGCTGAAAAACCAGCAGAAAAAGAGATAGATAAAGGAGGGACTTCGGTTGAAAAGAGCCGGGATATGTCTAATCGTTTTTATTCACCTTTGGTTAAAACCATTGCCAGAGAAGAAAATATTTCTTTGGAAGAACTCGAAACCATAGAAGGTTCGGGAGCTAATGGAAGGGTCCAGAAAAAAGATATACTGAATTATATTGAGAAAAAGAAGAAAGGGGAAACTACCGAAGTTCCGGCAACTGCATCAGCACAACCTGCAACTGCCACTGAAAGAAAAGCTGCCCCGGCAGTTACAGCAGGTCCGGGCGACCAGGTGATTCAGATGGATCGTGTGCGTAAAATGATTGCCGACCACATGGTAATGTCTAAATCGGTTTCGCCGCATGTAACTTCGGTTATTGAAGCTGATGTTACCAACCTGGTTCAGTGGAGAAACAAAAACAAAGCGACTTTCCAGGAGAAATATGGCGAAAAAATAACTTTCATGCCATTTTTTATTGAAGCTACAGCCGCAGCTCTGGCGGAGTTTCCGCAGGTGAATTCATCGGTTGACGGCGAAAAAATAATTCTCAGGAAAAGAATAAATGTTGGAATTGCAGTTGCAAAACCCGATGGAAACCTTATTGTACCGGTTGTTAAAGATGCAGAGCAAAAAAATCTGGTTGGAATTACAAAAGAGTTGAACCGTTTGGCAGATGCTGCCCGCAGCAACAAACTGACCCCTGACGAAATACAGGGAGGCACATTTTCAATTACCAATTTCGGCACATTTAAAAATATAATAGGTACGCCTATTATAAACCAGCCGCAAGTTGCAATTCTGGCAACCGGAAATATTGAAAAGAAACCGGCCGTGCTGGAAACACCAACAGGCGATGTTATTGCAATCAGGCATAAAATGTTCCTTTCGCTCTCGTACGACCACCGTGTGGTTGACGGCGCACTCGGAGGTGCATTCCTGCATAAAATTGCTGAAATCCTTGAAAAATTTGATATTAACCGTTCAATCTGATTTGATAAAATATGAAAGATTTAAAAGTACCAAAAATCCATACAATTAAAAAAACGCCAAAGGAAACGCTCGATAAGTGGTTCCGGCTAATGACGATCGGGCGTGCTATCGACGAAAAAGCGCCCAACTATCTGAAACAGGCCATTGGGTGGTCGTACCATGCTCCATTTGCCGGACACGATGGAATTCAACTGGCATTAGGACAGGTTTTCGAACAGAAAAAAGACCACATGTTCCTGTATTATCGCGATATGCTTACTGCAATGTCTTCGGGAATGACTGTCGAAGAGGTTATTTTGAACGGAATTTCCAAAGCTACAGATCCCTCGAGTGGTGGCCGGCACATGTCGAACCACTTTGCCAAGCCGGAATGGAACATACACACCATGTCGTCGGTTACAGGTAACCACACGTTACATGCAGTTGGGGTTGCACGTGCAATAAAATATTACGGTGAAAATGCGGTTGCTTTCAGCAGCATGGGTGAATCTTCGGTGAGTGAAGGGTTTGTTTACGAAGCATTTAACGGCGCCGACAAAGAGGAACTGCCTGTAGTGTTTGTGATTCAGGATAACGGTTACGGTATTTCTGTTCCGAAGAAAGACCAAACGGCTCAGCGTAAGGTGGCCAACAACTTTTCAGGGTTTAAAAACCTGCGGATTATGCATTGCAACGGAAAAGATGTTTTCGACTCGATGAATACGATGGAAGAAGCTAAAAAATATGCTATAGAAAACAGTAAACCGGTTATTGTGCAGGCCAACTGTGTGCGTATTCATTCACACTCCAATTCTGATGATCACCTGCTGTACAGAAGCGAGGCTGAACGTAATTATGTGGAAAAATACGATCCGCTGGACAAGTTCAAAAGGATGCTGATTCGTTATGAACGTTTTACAGAAGAAGAAATTCAGGCCATTGAGGAAGAAGCCAGGCAAGAAATTAAAACAGCCCACAAGGCTGCTCTGAAAGCTCCCGATCCTTCACCGGATTCAATCTATGATTTTGTGCTTCCGGAGCCTTACAAAGCTGAAAAGTACCCTGATGGAACCCACAACAAGAAAGGCGAAAAGAAAAAGCTGATAACTGCACTGAATGAAACGCTTAAGGCTGAATTTCGTCATAATCCGGATACTTTTATCTGGGGGCAGGACATGGCCAATAAAGAAAAGGGAGGCATTTTCAATGTTTCCAAAGGATTGCAGAAAGAGTTCGGTAAAGAGCGGGTATTTAACGCACCGATTGCCGAAGATTTTATTCTGGGAACAGCCAACGGAATGTCGCGTTACAACGAAAAAATCAGGGTGGTAATTGAAGGTGCCGAGTTTGCCGATTATTTCTGGCCGGCCATGGAACAATATGTTGAATCGAGCCACGATTACTGGCGTTCAAACGGAAAGTTTGCACCAAACATGACGATTCGTCTTGCTTCGGGCGGGTACATTGGCGGCGGACTTTACCACTCGCAAAACCTCGAAGGATCGCTGGTATCGATACCGGGTGTTCGGATTGTTTATCCGTCGTTTGCCGACGATGCTGCAGGATTACTCCGTACTGCAATCCGTTCCGAAGGGCCTACTATGTTTATGGAACCAAAAGCTCTGTATCAAAATCCCAAGGCCGCCACAGTAGTACCCGAAGACTTTGAGGTGCCGTTCGGAAAAGCACGTATTCGCAGAAAAGGAAGCGATTTAACTTTGCTGACGTACGGGAATACAACACACCTTAGTCTTGAGGCTGCAGAAAAACTCAGCGAAGATGGTTACGATGTGGAAATTATCGACCTTAGGTCATTGGTTCCGCTCGATGAAGAACTGATTCTTGAATCAGTCAGAAAAACCAATAAGGTTTTGATAGCGCATGAGGATAAAGTTCACGGAGGTTTTGGAGGAGAACTCAGTGCTCAGATTACCGAAAAAGCATTTAAATACTTAGATGCACCGGTACGGAGAGTTGGTTCTACTTTTACACCGGTTGGTTTTAACACCATCCTGGAAAGGGCCATATTGCCCGATACAAAACGGATTTATGATGCAGCAAAAAATTTGATATTGTTTTAAAAATTGAATGACGATGAGTAAAAAAACAGCGATTATATACAGCTTTCACACACAAAAATCGAAAAAAGTATCGGAGAAGATTGTCGATATTTATGGCAAATCCGAAATTGAAGTAGTGAATGCTGAAGAGGTGAACAAAGCAGTGCTCGAGAAATATGACAATTTTATTTTGAGCGCCCCCACCTGGTTCGATGGTGAATTGCCTAATTACTGGGATGAATTTGTTCCAGACCTCGAGGAGATGGATTTAAAAGGGAAGAAATTTGCCATTTTCGGATTGGGCGACCAAAAGGGTTACCCCGAGAATTTTTGCGATGCAATTGGTATTCTGGCAGAGATTATTGAAGATTGCGGTGGAAATGTGGTGGGGCATACTTCAACAGAAGGTTACACCTATGAATCGTCTAAAGCGCAGCGGGGTGGTGAATTTATCGGTCTTCCGCTCGACCAGGAAAATCAGGCACGGCTCACCAATGACCGCATAAAAAAATGGGTTTCCCAACTTAAAAAGGAATTTTAATAATTTCATGATTTATATGAATAAGGCTGTTTGCATTTGCAGGCAGCCTTTTTACTGTGAAAAGGTTTGATTATTTTCGTAAAAAAAGAAGCGTGAAAGAAAAACATAAGAAATTTTTGAATTTACCAGAGTATCCCGGGGGAAAAGAAGCCTTTAAAAAATACATTAAAGAAAATCTGAAATACCCTGAAGAAGCGCTGCAGAAGCAAATTGAAGGTATTGTTCATCTAACAGCGCAGATAGATGATAACGGACATGTGGTTGATGTTTCCATTGAAAAAGGGCTGGGAGCCGGATGCGACAAGGAAGCTGTCCGGTTGATTAAAAAAGTACAGTTTGGCGGAGTGAAAAACAGGGGAGTCCGGTTGAAAACACGAAAAAAATTTAAAATAGAATTTAAGCTTCCTCCTAAAAGAAAAGTTAGTTATAACCTTACTAAAACAAATTCTTCTGATGCTGATAATGAAAAAAACAGCCAGAAAAAAACTGCGCAAAACCAAATATATTCCTATTCCATCACCATAAAAAAATGATAAATATATTGAATATTATATTGTTATACATTTGTAATTACATTTGTTTACAAATGTATTCAAGTTGATTTCATTTAGAATTGCGTAATAATCTCTTGACTTGAGAGGTTATGTCATCAGGGATTTGAAAATGGTGTATTGCCGGTAATTTCTTTCAGAATATTCCAGGGAAATTGATTTAATTATTGTTAAATTAAGTCAGGTTGCCAGGAAACTCATTGTTATAATATTAAATCAAAAATCAATTTAAACAAAGTTTAGTTTTCAGATAAGTTTTATTCATTAATTTTGTGGCTTTTGTAAAACTTAAAGATTTAGAAAATTGCCTGATACAAGATACATATTCGTGACCGGTGGGGTAACCTCCTCGCTGGGAAAAGGTATTTTAGCCTCGTCGCTGGCCAAGTTGCTGCAATCGAGGGGCTACAGTGTTACCATTCAAAAGTTGGATCCTTATATAAACGTAGACCCGGGAACACTGAATCCTTATGAACACGGTGAGTGTTTTGTTACCGAAGACGGTGCAGAAACCGACCTCGACCTGGGCCATTATGAACGATTTCTAAATGAATCAACTTCCCAGGCCAACAATGTTACCACCGGAAGAATCTATCAATCGGTAATAAGTAAAGAACGACGCGGTGATTACCTCGGAAAAACAGTTCAGATTATTCCGCATATTACCGATGAGATTAAGCGGAGAATAAAAATCCTCGGACAAAAAGGAAAATACGACATTGTTATCACAGAAATTGGTGGCACGGTTGGTGATATTGAGTCGTTGCCATACATTGAATCTGTGAGGCAGTTAAAAAGAGAACTTGGCAGCAAGGCGCTTGTTGTGCATTTAACACTTGTTCCTTATCTCGCTGCCACCGGAGAATTGAAAACAAAACCGACACAGCATTCTGTTAAATTGCTGCTCGAGGCAGGTGTTCAGCCCGATATTTTGGTTTTAAGAACCGAACACCAGATTGATAAAACCATTCGCGAAAAAGTGGCACTTTTCTGCAACGTTGATCCGGATGCAGTGGTGCAGTCGGTAAATGTTCCCTCAATTTACGAAGTTCCGCTGAAAATGCTCGATGAAAAGCTCGATCTTACTGTGATGAAAAAACTGGGGCTTGCCATAAATGAAGAAATCAACCTGGGTCCCTGGAGTGATTTTCTGGACAGGCTGGGGAACCTGAAACATACGGTTACAATCGGGCTTGTTGGAAAATACGTTGAATTGCGCGATGCTTATAAATCAATTGCCGAGGCGCTTGTTCATGCCGGTGCGGCTAATTACTGCGATGTGAATATAGAATGGATTCACTCGGAATCAATTGAACCTGATACCATAGAAGAAACATTGTCGGGCTTAAATGGAATTATTGTAGCTCCCGGTTTTGGGCACCGCGGAATGAACGGTAAAATTCAGGCAGCCCGGTATGCCCGCGAAAACAATATTCCCTACCTGGGAATTTGTTTGGGAATGCAGGTGGCTGTTATAGAATTTGCCCGGAATGTTTTAAATCTGAAAGGTGCAGATTCCACCGAAATGAACCCTAAAACGCCGCATCCGGTAATCGACCTGATGGAACATCAAAAAGGAATTACCGATTATGGTGGAACCATGCGTCTGGGAGCTTATGAATGCAGAATTATTGAGAAAGATTCAAATGTTTGCAAAGCATACAATAAATTAACAGTTTTTGAACGCCACCGCCACCGTTATGAATTTAATGACAATTACAGAAATCAGTTTGCAGAAGCCGGTATGGTGCCGGCGGGTGTGAATCCGGAAACAGAACTGGTAGAAATTGTTGAAATACCCGATCATAAATGGTTTGTCGGAGTTCAGTTTCACCCTGAATACCGAAGTACCGTTTTAAATCCCCACCCAATATTTATTGACTTTATTAAAAATTCATTAGCCGAAGAAAAAAATGGATAGAAACTCGATTATCGGAATTGTCCTCATTTTTGCAATACTTGTATTATTTTCTGTAATGAATCAACCTTCGGACGAAGAGATTCAGGAGGCCAAACGCCGCCGCGATTCCATAGCAATGGTTGAAGCACAGCAGGCGCGGGAACTGGAACAACAGCAGCAACAAACCCAGGAAACGCAACAAACGGTTACCGCAGCTATTGAGGATACAATAAATGCTGATGCCGAACTGCAGCAAAAAATCGATCAGTTTGGTGTTTTTGGTGTGGCTGCAATTGGCGAACAGGAATTTTATACCATTGAAAATAACCTGGTGGAAATTACTTTCACCAATAAAGGTGGGAGAATTTATTCAGTACGGTTGAAAAACTATGTTACTCACGATTCATTGCCGCTCATGCTTTTCGACGGACCGGAAAACCTGTTTGGCATGAATTTTTTCTCACAAAACCGGAGCATTCAAACCGATCAGTTTTATTTTGAACCTGGTTTCGAACAGAAAAATATTGTCGTTTCAGGGCCCGAAGTTGATAAGGGAAGCGAAGGGCGCATTAAATTCAACAACGAGAATCCGGGCGAAACAAAATCGGCTTCATTCCGGCTCGAAGTTGCCCCCGGAAAATACCTGGAATATGTTTACACGCTGAAACACAATTCCTATATGGTCGATTTCGATATCAACCTGCAGGAAATGAACCAGTTTATTGCCGCCAACCAATCGTACCTTAATTTTACCTGGGAAATAGATGTGCCGCGGCAGGAACGTCCTTCAAAATTTGGCGAAGACCGTTATACCAACATCAACTATAAATTTCATGGAGATGATGTAGACGAACTCTCAAAAAACAAATCGGACGAAGAAGACCTGACAACCCGCGTAAAATGGATCGGATTCAAACAGTTGTTTTTTAATTCGACAATTATTGCCGGCGAATCCTTTCCCAATGCTTTTGTACGTTCCGAAAAGTTAGAAGAAGATCCGGAGTACCTGGCAAATTTTCATGCAGACATTGCTCTGCCTTACGACGGCACAACCAGCCAAAACCTGGATATGCAGTTTTATTTTGGCCCTAACCATTATCAAACGCTAAATCAATTCGACATAGGCATGGAACGGCTGGTTTATCTGGGTTACGCCATTGTTCGCCCGGTAAACAAATTCATTATTATCCCACTGTTTAATTTCCTGAGTAAATACATTGCCAATTTTGGCATCATCATACTTCTGCTCACAATTTTTATAAAAACAGCCTTGTTTCCGTTTACTTACAAATCGTACATGTCGCAGGCAAAAATGCGCGCATTGAAACCCGAAATCGATGAGTTAAACGAGAAATTCGGCAAAGATAAAGCCATGGAAAAACAACAGGCCACCATGGCGCTTTACAAAAAGGCCGGGGTAAATCCGATGGGCGGATGCCTGCCCATGTTGCTACAGTTCCCGATACTGATTGCCATGTTCTTTTTCTACCCGAACTCCATTGAGCTGAGGCAGGAAAGTTTCTTGTGGGCGCACGATTTATCTACCTACGATTCTATCCTGAATCTTCCCTTTGAAATTCCTTTTTATGGGGCCCATGTGAGTTTATTTTGTTTGCTGATGACCGTCACAACAGTGATTTCAACCCATCTGAACCAGCAGGTTACCACATCGCAGGGAATGCCCGGAATGAAAACAATGATGTACCTTATGCCGGTGATGTTCCTTTTCATTCTGAACAATTATTCTTCAGGATTGAGTTACTACTATTTCCTGGCCAACCTGATTACCATTGGGCAAACATACATTATCCGTTCATTTATAGATGAAGAAAAAATCAGGGCAAAATTGCAGGTAAACAAGAAAAAACCGGTAAAAAAATCGAAATTTCAGAAGCGCCTGGAAGAAGTTGCAAAACAACGTGGAATTCAGTCACCGAAAAAATAAAACTGAAACCTGTTTTCAGAAAATGCCGGTCAGTTTGCTGAACCGGCATTTTTGTTGATATAAATGAATAAATTATGAAAGTTTAAGTTTTTTGAGTTGCTAAAAGCCGGATAGATTCTATTTTTATATTTTTGAACTCATGACCAGATTTCTGAAAACTATCCTTTTATTAATAGTTGTGCTGAATGTTTCTGCGCAGGACAGGAAATTTCAAATCTGGAACCAGAATAACTTTGATGTTTTTCTTTCAGAAAAAACTTCGATAGGAATTTCCGAGAAAGTTCATTACGCGCCCAGATATAACAGCATCGATGTAAAGTTTGCAGATATCACGCTCGACCATAAATTTACCAGTTGGTTCGAAATTGGAGGAGGAGGCAGGTTACTTGCGATAAAAAAAGAATATGGCTGGTTACAGGAAAAACGACCGATGTTATACGCAGACCTTTCTATCGGCTTAGGGATATTTAAAATTGATTTTGGTAACCGAATTGAATACCGTTTCCTTGATAAATCAGAAAACCACTGGCGTCACAAACAAAAATTAAGTCTCAATTTTCCAAAAATTCCACAAACTGCACTGCAATTTTATACTGCATTCGAATCATTCTATAAATTCAACCCGGATGGATTTCACATTTTTCGTGGATATGCCGGAATTAATACGATTCAAAAAGAACATTTCAAATTAAAAGTTTATTACGTCCTTGAGAAAAACAAAAACGCTGTAAGCTTTACTATCATTGACATTTTGGGAATAGATATGAGTGTTGAATTCTAATTTTTTATTTGCCGTTAAACTTATTCTTTTTTGAACAGTCGAATGGTTATTAATCAATAAAGCCGACAACAATGAAAAAAACTGGTATCCTATTAATGATTTTAGTCCTGGCATCTGCAATGAGCATGGCCCAGCAAAGAGATTTCGATCCGGAAGAATTTGCCAAACGGCAAACTGCCCAGCTCAAAGAAGAGCTTGATTTAAATAAAGAGCAGGAAGAAAAAGTTTATGACCTTAACCTTGAATCCATTAAAAAAATGAGCAAATTGCGCGAAGAAATGCAGTCAGGTGGCGGCTTTGAGGGAATGCGCGAAAAAATGACGGAAATAAGGGAGGAGCAAAATAAGAAGATGAAAGAAATCCTCAGTGAAAAGCAGTGGACCAAATACGAAAAATTTCAGGAGGAACGGCGCGGCAGAATGCGCGACAGACGTCGTCCATAAAAAAGAAGTTTTGTTTTATTAATCAATAGTTTAGTTTGGTTTTTAAAAGTGGGGGCTTGTGTTGACAAGCCCCTTTCTTTTTTTCAGGATGAAAATGAATTTTTCAGATGAACCATTTTTATGGCTGTAATGGCTGCTTCATCGCCTTTATTTCCGTGTTTTCCGCCCGCACGGTCTTTTGCCTGTTGTTCGTTGTTGGTGGTCAGCAATCCAAAAATAAAAGGCTTGTTGTATTTCAGGTTCAAATTCATTGTTCCCTGGGTTACGCCGTCGCAGATGTAATCGAAATGACGGGTTTCGCCCTGGATAACACAACCGAGCAGCAAAACAGCATCTACATTTTCGAGTTCGGCAAAATACTGCGCACCGAGCGGTAATTCAAAGCTTCCTGGCACAAATTTCAAATGAATGTTATCTTCCTTTGCCCCGTGTTTTTTGAGTGTTTTTACAGCTCCCTGTGCCAGCGCAGAAGTAATTTCGATGTTCCATTCAGCTACTACAACTCCAAACCGCATGTTTTCGGCTGAAGGAACGGATTCAATGTCGTATTGCGATAAATCTTTTGTTGCCATTTTTTTAAAATAAAAAACCCCTCAATTTTGAGGGGTTCAAATATATGAATAATAAGGTTTTATCCCAGCTTTATTTCAACGCGCGAAATGTATTTTTCAATATTCCGGCCTTCGTTTGAATCGGGATATTTCTCTTTTATTTCTTTATAAATAGCGAGTGCATCTTCCAGTTCATCGATTGATTCGAGCAAGTTGGCTGTTTTCATCATATAAACAGGCGACGTCAGTTCGTTGTCATTCATTGCGTAGGCTTTCCGGTAATGCTTCAAAGCAGCATCGGTATTTCCCAGTTCCAGTTCGGCATCACCTTTGGCGCCTTCAGCAACCGGCCCGAGCAATAAATCTTTGGTATCGAAATTCTTCAGGTAATCCAGTGCGTCTTCATATTGCCCCAGGTACAGGTAAGAAATACCGGTGTAATAATTTGCCAGATTGGCCGATTTGGTCATGCCGTAATCATCGATAATATCGAGAAAACCGAGGTAGTTTCCATCACCGTTTATGGCCAGGTTGAAAGAATCTTTTTCAAAATAACTTTCTGCCATAAACATTTGCGATTGTGCTTCATCTTCACGGGGTTCCAGGTAAAACTTGTTAAACCCCAGGTAAGCAACAACTACCAGAATAAGTGCACCAACTGCGTAGGTAATTGGTTTCTGGTTTTCTTCAATAAAACGCTCTGTTTTTGTTAACGCGCTCTCAAGTTCATGTAAATTGTCATCTTGTTGAGCTTTCTTCTTTGCCATGTTCTTCGTTTTCAAAATTGTGCCGCAAAAATAGCTTTTTTTTAGAAACAGCACCGAAAATAGCAACTTTAATTTGAATATTAATCAACATCCGGCTGTTATAAAAAAGGTTTTTTAAACTGCCGATGGCTGATCGCTGTTTTTAATTAGTTTTGTGTGTTGATTGATGGAGGAAAAATAATGTACATCGAGTCTGTTTCAATTGTAAATTTTAAAAATCTGAAAGATGTTCAGGTTGAATTCTCGCCTAAGCTGAATTGTTTGATTGGAAACAACGGGGCCGGGAAAACCAACCTGATGGATGCCGTGTATTACCTGTCGTTTTGCAAGAGTTTTTTTACGGCTGTCGATCAGTTTAACATCAATCACGACGAGCAGTTTTTTATGCTTAGCGGTAATTACAAGCGGTTCGACTCTAATGAAACAATTACCTGCGGACTGAAAAAAGGTCAGAAAAAACAGTTTAAACGAAATTCAAAAATTTACAAACGCCTGGCCGAACACATTGGTTTATTGCCGCTGGTAATGATTACTCCATCGGATGTGAATTTGATTCTGGGCGGTAGCGACGAACGCCGGAAATTTATGGACGGGGTAATTTCTCAGTTCAACCAAAATTACCTCGACGATCTGTTAAAATACAACCGGGCGCTGCTTCAGAGAAATAACCTGTTGAAACAGTTTGCCGGAGAACGTTATTTTGACCAGGAACTGCTTTCGGTTTGGGACGAACAACTGATGGAATACGGAACCCGCATTCATTCCGAGCGGCAAAAATTCGTGGAAAAACTGATACCGGTTTTTCAGCGGTATTACTCATACATTTCTCAGGGAAATGAAAAAGTGGGACTGACGCACCAGTCTGATTTATATACCAAAAGCTTTGCTGAACTGATACAGGAAGCGCTGCCTAAAGACCGCATGGCGCAACATACCACTACCGGAATACATAAAGATGATCTGGTTTTCAATATTGATAAATACCCGATACGAAAACTCGGTTCGCAAGGGCAAAAAAAAACATACCTTGTGGCACTCAAGCTGGCACAGTTCGATTTTATCAAAGAAATTTCGGGGATGAGTCCCATTCTTCTGCTCGACGATATTTTTGACAAACTCGACAGCAGCCGGGTGGAGCAAATTGTAAAACTGGTGTCGGACGAGCAGTTCGGTCAAATTTTTATGACCGATACCAACCGCGAACACCTCGACATAATTCTTGAAAAAATTGGTACCGGTTACCGGATATTTAATGTAAATTCAGGACAAATTGAATTGAAACAATGAGAAGAAGTAACACGCAATCACTGGCTGAAGCTTTGCGCGACTACATCAGCGAAATGAGGATGGAACGCAAACTGAAAGAGGTAGATGTGGTGCAGTCGTGGGAATCGCTGCTGGGAAAGACAATTGCCCGGTACACCCGGAATATTTATTTGTCGGGTGGTATTCTTTACGTTGAAATAACTTCGCCGGTAGTAAAAAACGAATTGGTAATGATGCGCGAAGAAATCAGGTTGCGTATGAATAAACAGGCCGGGGAGGAGATGATTACAAAAATTGTTTTCAAATAAAAAAGAGGCAACAATTGCCTCTTCTATCATTAATACTTTACCCAAAAAACCGAAAATACTGTTATCCTATTTTGAATGTTATCATTTCCGATAAAAGTCCCCTTTGGGGATTAAGGGGCTTCTGTTAAAACCGCTCCAGTTTCGAAAAGAAAAATTCAGCTTCAATTGCTGCATTTTCATCACTGTCGGAGCCATGTACAGCATTTTGCTGCAAGCTGGTTCCATAAAGTTTTCTGATGGTGCCTTCTTCGGCATTCTCCGGGTTGGTAGCTCCAATAAATGAACGGAATGCTTCAACTGCATTTTCCTTTTGAAGCAAAACAGCTACAACAGGACCCGAACTCATAAATTCAACCAGTGAATCGTAAAACGGTTTTCCCATGTGAACGGCGTAAAAAGTACGCGCCTGATCGGGCGTTAACTGTGTTAACTTCATGGCTTTAATTGAAAAGCCTGCTTCATTTATCATTTTCAGAATTGCCCCTGCATAATTTTTTTTGAATGCTGTGGGCTTAATCATTGTTAAGGTCAGATTTCCTGCCATATCAACTGTTTTTTATGAATTTTTAATTGATCGCAATATTAACAAAAATTGAGAAGAATAGCCTTTGCACCCGTGGCAGTTTTTATATCTTTGTCAGTTCAAATTTCTAACATTTTGAAAAACACTGTAAATGAGATTTTTAGCTCAATCGGCAAGGTTTTGGGGACAAAGCCTGAAAATGTGGTAATTGTGCCACATGAAAACCCCGACGGAGATGCTATTGGCTCTGCCATTGGGCTGGGAGAAGTGTTGCAGAATTATGGACACAATGTGAATATAATTTCACCCAATGATTATCCGGACTTTTTGAAGTGGTTTTCATCGGAACTCAAAATTTTGGTATTTGAAAGGCAAAAGAAAGAAGCGAAAAAGTTGCTGAGTGATGCTGGAATTTTAATTTGTGTGGATTTTAATGAACCCAAGCGGGCCGCGAAAATGGAAAAACTACTGACCGGTTTTTCCGGCCCGAAAATTATGATCGATCATCACCCCAATCCCAGCGATTGCGCAGATTACCTGGTTTCTGAACCGGAATACAGTTCAACAGCCGAGTTGATATTCGATGTGGTAAAAAAAATCGGTTTTGAAAAACATTTTAACCACCGGGCAGCAGAAGCTTTTTATACAGGTATTATGACCGATACCGGGTCATTCAGTCACAATATCAATAACTCAAACACGTTTAAAGTAATTGCTGAACTGACCGGATGGGGAATTGATCCCGGCAAAATCCAGTCGAATATTTATCACAATTTTTCTACCGGACGAATGCGGTTGCTTGGACATTGTTTGAACAACAAAATGGAAGTTTTTCCGGAATATAGGGCCGCTATGATTTATATTTCGAAAAAGGAATTGAAAGAGTTTGATTATCAACCTGGCGACACCGAAGGATTTGTAAATTATCCGCTTTCAATCAAAAATATAGTTTTCTGTGCGTTCTTCACCGAGAAAAAGGACTTTGTAAAAGCATCGTTTCGTTCAAAAGGTGATTTTCCGGCCAATAAATTTTCGCAAGAACATTTCAATGGTGGCGGCCATTTAAACGCTGCCGGTGGCGAGATAAAATTAACTTTGGAAGAAACAATTGAAAAGTTCAGGCAACTTTTAGGCGACTACAAGCATCTGTTAGAGGTAACAAAGATTTAATTTAAATGTAAAATGAAAACAAAATTCTTATTTCAAATTTTAATTGGCTTATTTTCAATTGTATTTATGTCTTCATGTCTGGATATGATTGACGAGGAGGAACAGCCACCAACAAGAGCAGAAGAAATGCAGTTATTGAATACTTATCTCGACAGCCTAATTGCACAGGGACACGATGTGGACACCACCGATCTTGGTGTTTATTATGTTGAAATTGAAGAAGGTGAAGGTGAATTGGCTCAGCCTGGCGATACTTTGACTGTGGGATATGCCGGATATTTTATTGACGGGCAGATGTTCGATTCTTCCAGCTACAGCTCTGAAGACGGGAAAATGGAGTTTGTGCTCGAAAATCCACCGTTTATTCCCGGATGGGACAGTGCCATGAAAGTTATGAATGAAGACTCAAAATACCAGCTCGTTATTCCTTCGGAACATGCTTACGGAAGTGAAGGACAGGGAATTATTCCTCCATATTCGACCCTGATTTTTGTAGTTAAAATGTTTGATATAAAACCAACTCAATAAAAAATTAACAGATAGTAAATGAAACGTATAATAACCGGATTAATAATAGCTTTTATCGCTGTTGCATTTTTTTCATGTAAAG
>DATFJO010000094.1:0-2369 GCA_035269145.1 Tangfeifania sp.
TTTATCACATCCATTGGTCCGGCTTCGCTGGTCAGATTAAAATTCAAAGCTCTTCTGAAATTATCAGGAATGTTTAAGTTATGTGCCAGCCCGTTGGCCGATCCGGATGGAATTATGCCCAGCTTAATGTCTTTTCCCAGCAATTCAACGGCAACAATATTTACGGTTCCGTCGCCACCTGCTGCTATTACAGAATCGGGGTTAAATGTATCGATACGTTTTCTGATTTTTTCGGGATCTCCTTTGCCTGAAGTTTCAAAAATCTCCCATTCAAATCCTTCTTTTTCTGAAAACTCAGATATAACATCCCGGTAATCTGAATTTAATGCAGTACCAGACTTTGGATTGACAACAAACAATATTTTCAATTTGGATGCTTTTTTCAATGTATTTTTCTTACACTTTATTTAACCTCTGTTAAAATAAACTATTTTTTCGTACATGAGTTTATAAAATATAGAGGAATTACAAAATAAAATATAACCGGAATGAAGTACCTGAAACCAATTGTTAAAGGCGCATACAAACCATTTAAACGATTTAAGTTATACATCAAACAAAAACTGGGATGGCTCGACATTCCAAAAATTTTGCCTTACAAAGGCTACGGCGATGATAAAGAGTTGTTCATTCAGGGCATGGTTATCGAGGATAAAGGACTTTCGAAACCACAGGATCGCCACCGGTTTTGGCACAACATGCTGGCCATGATAAAACGATTTTCGAGCGATGAAATTGCCGGGGTAAACGTTAAAGCCACTTTTGAAGACCAGTGGCAGGTTGCTGAAACCGATGACCAGGGATTTTTCTCGTTTCATTTTAAGGTGAAAGAACAGCCGGAAAAGCGTCCTGAAAAAGACTGGTACAAAGTGCATTTCGAACTAATAGATGAGATTATTGAAGACCAGCCCGAAGTAAAGGCCACAGGCGATGTTAGAATTATTCCCGGGGGAAATGAGCGTATTATAATTTCCGACATCGACGACACGGTGATGGTATCGCACGCTACTCAAACATTAAAAAAACTAAAACTGATGCTGTTTAAAAACGCCCTGACACGAAACCCGTTTCCGGGTGTTTCAGCGTTTTACGTAGCGCTGGCCAAAGGAAGTGAAGAAGCCACTACTATTTCGCATCCCTTTTTTTATGTATCGAGCAGTGAATGGAACCTTTACGATTTGCTCGACGACTTTTTTGCACTGAACCAACTCCCGCAAGGAGTTTATCTCTTGCAGCGACTGGAACACAACATTCTAAAATTCTGGAAATCGGGGGGCGGAACACACCAGCACAAATACGAAAAAATAAAACGACTGCTTGAATTTTATCCCACCCGGTCGTTTGTTTTAATAGGAGATAGCGGACAACGTGATCCTGCACTTTACTCGAAGCTCGCACTTGAATTTCCGGGCCGCATCGATGCCATATTTATTCGTAGAATCAGGTCGCGTACATTTTTTACAAAAGATGAAAATATTAAAGAAAAATTATCAGGAGTAAAAACCGGTTACTTCGAGGTGAAAAACAGTTATGAAGCAGCGCACATTTCACTGGAGCGCGGCTACATCAACAAAAAATATTTTGAGGAAATTGAACCGCAACTGCAAAAATAGTTGCTGCTACTGCACAATTATTTCATCGCTGAAAATCCATGCCGGATTGCCTGCACCCGGATGCCACGACGGGCAATCAAGCAGACTTTGAGCTTTTACTTTTATGAATCGCACCAGTTGGGCATTTTGCAACCGGTTGGTGCGTCGCAAACATTTTTTTTAACGGCTAAAATATTAAACGAAATTCAGCTTTCAGAAATATTTTAAAAGAAATTGGACAACCTGTCCCGGGAGTTCAAAAGTGGGAACTATATTGAACTCATATAAATAGCTTTTAACAGAAAAACAATTTATTTGGAGATGCTCCCACTTCTGAATTAATTACTAATTTCATCCACGATAATGGGGCAAAACCATCTACGGTTTTGAAGAACCATTGTAGAAATGGACGCTAAATATCCACAGTTAAGCGGCATACGGTCCGGTTCATCTTTAAGGTTTGTAAAATTCTGTATCAATGTGAACTTGTATGCCGCTTATTTTTTTATTAAGAATTACTTTTGTTGGGACAATGTCGGGATAATAAAAGAGGATTAAACTGTTTTTCAACAACTTAACCCTTTTAAAAGTCGGGGTAGCCGGATTTTACCCAACCTACCAATATGCCTTTATTTCAATGATTTACCTCAATGTGATTTTTTTTGGTTCACCGCTTTGTTCATAGAGAATAAAAGAACGAAATTTGCGTTATAAAGTTAGTGATTTTTTATTAATCTCAATTGGATCAAATTAGCACTGCAATCCAAAATAAAATTG
>DATFJO010000095.1:0-4158 GCA_035269145.1 Tangfeifania sp.
TTTTCACCCATTTCGCAGCAGATTTTAAAATCTTCCGCCATCCAGTCAAAAACCTGGTCACGCGAATAGCCTTCATGTTCATGATGCCCCGGGAAAAGCCGAATGGCCGGAACACCCATTTTTGCTGACGCGACCAGCCACTGTTCAATCATTTGAATATCCGCCATGCGGCTTTCCTTATCCGGATTGGCAAAGTCGTTGCGCACACCGGTGCCGCTAATGTCGAGTCCCAGCAAAAATGACTGCCGTTTGAATTTTCGGATGTAATCATCGGAAGGAACATCGGGATATCCGGGGAAATAATATCCGGTCGGATCAATCGCATCAAAATTGTATTTGGCGCAAAAGTCGAGCACATCGAACAAATCTATTTCACCGGCACGTAAAGGTCTGTTGAAGGAATACACATTCAAGCTGAGTTTAAACTTGTGCGAAAAAGGTTCCATCACTTTTTCAGCGTCAGCAAACAGGGACGGCACTCCAACTGCTGCTACTGCCGGCATGGCTGCCAGCGATTTGATAAAATTTCTGCGGGAATCTGGTTTTCTCATAATATGATGTATTATATGTCGATCAAATGTTTTCTGATTATATAATCTCTACGAATTTACCAATTTGAAATCAAAACATTGGCGTTATTGAAAAAAAGTATCCCAATTAATCATCGGGATTTTTCTACCTTTGCGGCATTAATCTGGAAAGAAATGGTGAATAAAAATAGCGCTGCCTGGCATGCAAAATCATATAAAGAAGTAGTTGACCTTGTTGGAAGTTCTGAGAAAGGAATATCATCTGAGGAGGCAAAAAACAGGTTTCAGCAATATGGGCCGAACCAAATAAAAAGGAAGCGGAAGGATGGTCCGCTAACTGTGCTTTGGAGGCAAATCAACAATCCGCTCATCTGGGTTTTAATCGGGGCCAGCGGACTTGCCGTTTTGTTGGGTAAAATTACCGACGGACTGGTGGTTCTGGCTGTTGTGGTCATCAATACAATAATCGGTTTTATCCAGGAATTTAAAGCAGGAAAAGCCATTGAAGCGTTGAGTGAAATGGTACCCGAAAATGCCACGGTTTACCGCGACGACCGCAAAGTTTCCATTCCGGTAACTGAAATTGTGCCGGGCGATGTTGTGGAACTGGAAGCCGGCGAGCGTGTTCCGGCCGACATGCGGTTGATGCGTCAGAAAAATCTGACGGTGGAAGAAGCTGCACTTACCGGCGAATCGGTTCCTTCACAAAAATCAACAATCCCGGTTGAAGAAGATGTTTCGCTTGGCGATCGTAAGGGCATGGTTTACAGCGGCACGCTTGTTTCAACCGGAACAGCAACCGCCGTGGTAACAGGCACAGGTATGAACACCGAACTGGGCAAAATTTCAGATATGCTCAGCGAAACCACCGACCTGGAAACGCCGCTTACCCAAAAACTTGGAGTCATCGGGAAATATCTCACCATAGGCATTGTTGTCATTACGGTTATAATTATGGTTATTGGCACTATTCGGGCCACCGGTCATGGAATCTCACTGGGAATGGCGCTGAAAGACAGCCTGATTTTTGCCATTGCACTGGCGGTTGGGGCAATTCCCGAAGGTTTGCCGGCGGTTGTCACAATTGCTTTGGCAATAGGTGTACAAAGAATGGCACGCCGAAAAGCAATTATTCGTAAACTCCCGGCGGTGGAGACCTTGGGCAGTACTACCGTTATTTGCTCCGATAAAACCGGAACCCTGACCCGTAATGAAATGACCGTAAATGAATTGTGGACGAGCGAAAATGATATTCAGGTTACCGGAGTAGGATACAATACCGAGGGAGTTTTTAAACAAAACGGCAGTGAAATCAGAAAACTGCCCGATGATATTAAAGTATTACTGGAAGATACCGTGTTATGCAGCGATGCCAGCTTTAAATCTGACGGAGAAGTCAGCGTTACCGGCGACCCTACCGAGGTGGCTTTGGTTGTGGCGGCGGCAAAGGCTAAACTGGATGTGGACAAAGTTAGAAAGGAGCACTCACGAAAGGATGTAATTCCATTCGATTCGGAATCGAAATTTATGGCTACCCTGAATCAGAATGCTGAACAGCGTATAATTATCAAAGGTGCACCTGAAGTCATTTTAAAGCGATGCAACAGCCATTTAAGCGGCGAAAGTCTGGAAACGGACAAGGTTTTTGCTCAAATTGAAACGCTGGGAGCCAAAGGAATGCGGGTCCTTGCGGTCGCTCAAAAAATCAGGGAAAACAATGAAAACAAAGAACTGCAAGCTTCCGAAGCAGAAGCAGATTTCCAGTTTGTCGGGCTGCTGGGAATGATTGATCCGCCGCGAACCGAGGCCATTGAAGCAATTAAAGCCTGTCATGATGCCGGAATTGTTGTAAAAATGATTACCGGTGATCATCGGGCCACAGCGCATTCAATCGGGAAAGACCTGGGGCTTTCGGAAAAAGGAGAAACCTTAACCGGTGTTGAGCTGGCTAAAATGGACAATGAAAAACTTGGCGAAATTGTACAACACACAAATATTTTCGCACGTGTAGCTCCGGAACATAAACTCCGGCTGGTGAAAGCGCTCCAGGCCAATAACCAAATTGTGGCCATGACCGGAGACGGTGTAAACGATGCGCCTTCATTAAAGCAGTCGAATATTGGCGTGGCTATGGGAATTACAGGAACTTCGGTTTCAAAAGAATCTTCGGATATTGTGCTGGCCGACGACAATTTTGCCAGCATTAGTGCGGCTGTTGAGGAAGGCCGCCGGGTGTACGATAACCTGCTGAAATCGTTGGCATTTCTGTTGCCTACCAATCTGGGACTGGCATTTATTCTGATTTACGGAATCATGTTTTTCCCGTTTAACCTGGCTACCAATGAACTTTTACTGCCCATGCTGCCCACCCAGCTTTTGTGGATTAACCTGGTGGCCGCTGTGGCACTGGCGCTTCCACTGGCTTTCGAGGTAAAAGAGCCCGATGTAATGAAACGCCCGCCCCGCAAACCCGATGCGCCGCTGTTCAACAAATTTGTAACATTCCGGGTGGTGTTCGTTTCTCTGTTAATGACGGCAGGCACCATTATTCTTTTTAACCTGCTACATTCAAATAGTATCGCAAACGGGCTGGATCCGGCATTTGCAGAGGCCAAAGCCCAAACTGCTTCGGTAACATTTGTTATCCTGTTTCAGATTTTTTACATGCTGAACTGCCGTTCGCTGCGCGATTCGCTTATGAAAATCGGATTTTTCAGCAATCCGACTGTTTTTCTGGGAATAGGAGTTGTGTTGGGGCTACAGGCTGTTTTTGTTTATGCGCCGTTTATGCAAAGTATTTTTAATACGGTGCCACTTACTCCTGAAGACCTGCTGTTTGCCGCCCTTTTCGGCTTTGCAATTTTCCCGGTAATCGGAATTGAAAAATGGATAAATTCCAGGATTGCAAAGAAAAAGTAAATTACAGGCTTTTCGGATTGGTAATCACAACCTCTTTCACACAGGCGCCGGGCGACAGACTCAGCAGCCACCGTACGGTTTTAAATAAATCATCGGTCCGGATCATCTCTTCTGTTTCCAGTGGTGTTCCGGCTTCCTGCGCCATATTGGTGTTCACCCAGGCCGGACAAAGCGCAGTCACTTTTATTCCCTGGGGTGTGAGTTCACGGTAGAGGGATTCGCTGAGTCCGAGCAACCCAAATTTGGAAGCGCAGTATCCGCCACTTCCGGCAAAACCGACTTTTGCAGAACGCGATGCCACGTTAAAAATGTAACCGGATTGCTGCTTTCTCATTACCGGAACTACTTCCTGCGCAAAAATAAGTTGTGCCACGATATTGGTTTCCAGCATAGATTTGAAGCCTTCTTCCTGCAAATCGAGTGAGCCGCCAAAATGAATGCCGGCATTATTCACAAGAATGTCAATCCGGCCAAATTGCAAAGTAATTTCAGCAACAGTTTCTTTTACTTTATCTGAGTTGGTGATGTCCACTGAAAATGAAGCAGGTTGCCGGCCGCCGGTTTCTGAAATTTCATCGGCAACGTTTTTTAAATCATCCTGGTTTCTGCCGATCAAAACCGTTTGGTAATTCATCTTTCCCAGGCCAATGGCAATGGCTTTTCCAATTCCTTTTGATGCTCCGGTGATAATGGCTACTTTGTTTATTGA
>DATFJO010000096.1:0-2362 GCA_035269145.1 Tangfeifania sp.
TGGACCAATCTTTTTGACAGCGGCAACCTTGATGGTTTTGAGAAAAGAAATGGTACTGCAGAGTATAAACTTGAAGGCGACGAGTTGATAGGGATTTCAGCTCTGGAAACTCCCAGTACGTATTTGTGCACCAAAGAAAAATTTTCAGATTTTATTTTGGAAGTAGATGTAAAAGTTGAAGTTGGATTGAATTCAGGAATTCAGTTTCGCAGCAATTCGTTGCCCGATTACAGAAACGGGCAGGTGCATGGCTATCAGTGTGAAATCGATCCATCAGAAAGAAAATGGAGTGGAGGAATTTTTGACCAGTCGAGAAGAGGTTGGATTTACCCGGTAACGATGAATGAACCGGGCAGGCAGGCTTTTCAAAATGGTCAGTGGAACAAGTACCGCATTGAAGCCATTGGAAATGAAATCAGAACATGGATAAATGGAGTTCAGGTTACCAACCTGGTGGACGCCATGACCGCCGAAGGATTTATCGCATTCCAGGTTCATTCCATCAGAAACGAAGAACAGGACGGCTTGACAGTTCGATGGAAAGGTGCTCGTGTTTTAACTGAAAACCTGGAAGAAAACCGCTGGCCCGTTGCACCCCATGCAAAAGAGTTCAGCTATCTGAAAAATGAACTTACCAATAATGAAATCAGAAAAGGATTTCGTTTGCTGTGGGATGGAAAAACTACCGATGGATGGCGCGGTGCCAGGTTGGATGAATTTCCTGAAGTAGGTTGGGAAATAAATGACGGCGTGCTTTCAGTCAAAGAATCAGGTGGAGCAGAATCAAGAAATGGCGGCGACATCGTAACCGAGGATAAATTCAGCAGTTTTGAACTGGAACTTGATTTTATGATTACTGAAGGAGCAAACAGTGGTATAAAGTATTTTGTAGATACCGAATTAAACCAGGGAGCAGGTTCAGCAATCGGATGTGAATTTCAGATACTCGATGACAAAAATCATCCGGATGCAAAAAAAGGAACTGCCAGCAACCGAACAGTGGGTTCGTTGTACGATTTAATTACTGCCAAAAGTTACTCAGAGCCCAACCGTGGTAAAAGGGGCGCCAATCCCGGAGAATGGTGCAAAGCCCGGATTATTGTGAATGGCAGCCATGTAGAACATTATTTAAACAATATTAAAGTGGTAGAATACAACCGCCATTCGCAAATGTTCAGAGCATTGGTAGCTTACAGCAAATATGCAAAATGGGATAATTTTGGAGAAGCTGCACAAGGTCACATTTTGTTGCAGGATCATGGAAATGCCGTGCATTTCAGAAGCATTAAAGTGAGAGAATTTTAAAACTTGTTTTTTTACATCGTATAAACCAATTAAACCTGAATTATGAAATCTGAAAAAACAATTGTTTTGTTGTTTTTGATGTGCATGGCTTTCATTGCACATACCGCAACAAAAGATGGACAACCGAACATCTTATGGATATTTATTGAAGATGCATCACCGCACATAAGTTGTTACGGTGAGGAAGCTATCAAAACACCTACTATCGATGCACTTGCAGAGAGTGGAATTCTTTTTGAAAATGCGTACGTTACCTGTCCGGTCTGCTCTCCGTCGCGTTCAGCGCTGATAACAGGAATGTATCAAACCACAGTTGGTGCACACAATCACCGGAGCCAGAGAAACATTGGCAAAGGAGGGGGAAATACGGAATACTATAACAGTTACGATTTGCCGCAGGAAATTCCAATTGCCAGCAAACTTTTTGAAGAGGCGGGTTACTTTTCCTGCAACGGAAATATGGCGGAACGCACCGGCAAAACCGATTATAATTTTGTGGAGAATAACATTTACGATGGTATTTCATGGAAAGAATCTCCCGATGGAACTCCGTTTTTTTGCCAGATTCAATTGAAGGGTGGAAAAAACCGATCGAGAACTGCAAACACCGAGAATTTTAACCTGCCGCCGTATTATTACGAAGATAAAATAATGCGACAGGACTGGAAAGAATACCTCGGCTCGTGGCTGGATACCGACGATGATTTAAGACAAATTATTGCTGAATTGGTAGTGGAGGGAGTTTATGACAATACGCTTATTTTTTTCCTAACCGACCATGGCATTTCTCATTTACGTGGGAAACAGTTTTGTTACGACGAAGGAATTAAAGTTCCTTTTATTGTGAAGTTTCCCGACGGCCATGATGCCGGAACAAGCCGGCAGGATATGGTTATGCAAATTGATTTGCTCCCCACTTCACTGGCTTTTGCCGGAATTCCAATTCCCGATAACATCCAGGGGAAAAATATTTTTGCAGATGACTACAATGAGAGGGAATACACTTTTGCGGCGCGTGACCGGTGCGATGAAACGACGGAAATTACTCGCTCGGTAC
>DATFJO010000097.1:0-3758 GCA_035269145.1 Tangfeifania sp.
TGAAAAGCCATCTGCTGCCAGATCTTTAATTTGTTCATGTGATAAGTAGGGTTTTTGTTCCAGTAGGAATTTCCTAAAATCAAACCCGATTTCTTCTGCTACCTGCTCAAGAACAGGAATATGAAAAAATTCTGCTTTCAAAATTTTGCTGCCCGACAAATTATTTTCCTGAAGGATTTTTTCCGCAGTTTTGTTCGGTTTGTTTTGCAGTTCACTCAAAATCAGACTGGCTTTGTATTTATGAAAAAGTTGTTTATTGCCAACAAATCCAGGATTTATAAAAAAAGTAGCCGGAATTCCTTTTCTTTTTAGAACCGGCGCAATTACTTTCGTGCATTCTCTTAACCCATCGTCAAAACTGAGGTGAAATATTTTGGAGGAATTGTTGTTGTTGTTCATCAACTCGTCAAGTGAAACCGGCTTGAAATGTTTCAAAAAAAAATCCAGTTCTTTTTCAAAGCCAGAAACATTTCGGTAGGGATAATTCAGGATGTGCGGCAATTTTTGGTTGCTGACTACATGGTAAAACGGAAGAAAAAACGGCGCAGCTCCTTTAAAAAGATTATTTGCCCCGATAAACCGGCCAATTTGTTTGCTGACGAAACGTGGGAACCTGTTCATATTACTTTCGTTTAATCCACTTTAAAGGTATAGGTAACCGATTAAATTTAAGTTGGTAATAGGTTTCCGGGATTGCTCCAAAACCTGCATAAAATCTGGCAACTCCCGGAATGGTTGAGCCTTCGAGATCGAGCAGTAAATTGCTTTCTGCATTTTGATGGATAAATCGATCCAGCAGAAAAAACATTCCTCTCAGCTCTTTCCCTTTCGAATTTGAAGCTGCATTCATGTATATTACCCGTTCTTTCCAGCGGCAGAAGTAAACGGCTGCACACAACTCATTTTCATTTGTGTAAACACCATAAATTTCGCCAATTCCTTTATAAAGGCCCAGAGCAATAATGCTTTTAAGTTTTTTCAGTGCATCTCCGGGAAGTTTAACCGGCAGGTTGTTTCGTTTAAAATCGAGGTAATCTTCAATGCTGATTCCGGCAACAAATGACAACGAATTCTTTTGCGCCTTTTTAATATTGCGAGCAGTATTCTGCGAATAACCGGAAGCAATTTTCTGATAATTTTCGGACAGCCTGAGTAAATAATTTTCACGCGCTGAAAAACTGATGGGTCCAGAAAGTTCAATTTGATTGTTTTTTGAATTTATTTGGGTGTCAGCAAAACGGAAACGACGTAAAAGTTCAGAATAAAACTGCTTTAAAATAATTGCCGGCGGATTTGGAAAAATTCCCAGTTGCTGGCTGAACAGTGGTTGGTAAAGATATTTTATGCCCCATTTTACCCGGTAGGGGAGCGGCATTACAATTTCGTAGTCGCCCATTACGAGTGCATCCCAGGTTTCAGCCGTGCGGTCGAGGTGCCACGACATGGCATAAATTCGTGAATTGGCTGCATTTTCAATACACCTGTCCCATTTTTCATAGTTGATGTGTTTATGCTCCAGGTACCTTAATCCTCCGCCGTTACTGCTCATTGGCCCACTCAAATCCTTTTTTGTTCATTTTTTCAAAAACCTCGCGGTAATCTTTCCAGTGCCCCTGGTCGTTTACCGTTTCATTGTGCCAGACGCTGCTAAAAATCCCGCCGGTTTTTTTCACTTCGTTCATCAGCGTTTCAATTTTTTTAAGCGCTTCTTCTGCTGAAAGTCCCAAATAATCGCGCAGTGTTACATCCATCACCTGGAACGGATAAACTTTCAGGTTTGTTGCCTTTTCTTTTTTTACATCATAAAAATAGAAAGGGGTACAAATGCCCGCACGGAAACCTGTCTGGGTTGAATACCCCATTGTGTAATCTTCCCGAATTCCGTTTTTTAGCAAACGCCTGTAGCTGCGGGGAATTTTTAAACGCAAAAAATGCTGCCGGCTTTTGTCTGGTTTTTTCCCGGTAATATTTTCCAGCCGCTCAATCTCCTTTGCCAGTTTCAGTTTTCTTTTTTTCTTGCTCGATGAATAGGATGGATGAATTCCAACTGTGTATTTTTTATTGGTTTCGCGTATGAGATTTTGCAGCGATCTGTTCGATGGTGAAATATTTTTGTCGAAGCGTTTGTAATCGCCGAGCAAAAAGAAAAAAATCACTTTATTTTCATTTCCTTTAAAAACTGAATCGATGTAACTGTAAGTATCGTACGGATCGGTTTCTTTTTTTTGCCAAACCCTGATTCGTTTTTTAGCCTCTTCAATTTGTCCTTGCGAGATTGATTTGACAAGTGCTCCCATTCCGCGCCAGAAACCTTTGTTGGAATAGGCCCAGGCGTTATCGACATCGATGGTAGACAGAAAGTCAAATTTTGGCTGAGGAAATTTCAATTCCGGAAATCGTTCTTTGAGCTTGTCTGCCAGCATGCGGGCCCAGATATTCACCACTGGTTTTTCCAATAGATTGTATTTGTACAGAATGCTTTTTTCGGCGGGGTATCGTTTGTATTTTCCTTTTTCGGTTTCAATATATTCTTCGTAGCGGCTGACCAGGAAAAAAGATGCTGCCAGCGGATCAAAAGGGAATACGGAATCTTTCGAGCTTTCAAAAAAATATTTTTCGCCTTCGTGCCAAACAGGCTGAATGTTGGGTTGAATAAGTGCTTTGCAGTGCATAAACCGGTGTGGTTTAATGTACATTTCATCCCCGAATTTTTCGTACGAATAATTCAGTTTCGGCAGTTCTGAATTTAGAAATTCTGAAGACCGGACAGTGAAAGCCACCTCGATGCCGAGAATCTGGTTAAATATTAACTGAGCAGTGTATTCAATGCGTGGGTTGATTTCGTCGGTATAGAAAAGCAACATATCGGTTCTGTTTTTTAGTAGAGTATTCCTTCGTCGGCCATACTAATATAACTGTTTTGCCCGATAATGATATGGTCGAGCACGGAAATGTCCATCAATTGGGCGGCATTTTTAATTTTCCGGGTGATTTTCATGTCGGCATCCGATGCTTCCATTGTTCCCGACGGATGATTGTGACAAAGAATGATTGAACTGGCCAGTTTTTCGAGCGCATTTTTCAGTATGATGCGCACATCGATGACGGTTCCTGAAATTCCACCCTGGCTGATCATAAAATGGTCGATAATTTTATTTCCGCGGTCGAGCAGTAGCACCCAGAATTCTTCGTGGTTTAAATCGCCCAGCAGCGGTGTGATAAAATCGGCGGCATCGCGGCTGCTGGTAATTTTCTTTTTTAAAAAAACTTCCGCTTCCTTCCGGCGCTTTCCCAGTTCGAGTGCTGCTATAATCGACACGGCTTTTGCTTCGCCAATTCCATTAAAAGTTTTCAGGTAATCGATTCCTTTTCGGCCCAAATCGTTAAGATTGTTTCCCGAGGCCACTAATATCCGGCGAGCCAGTTCAACTGCTGTTTCATCGAGGTTGCCCGAGCCAATTAAAATGGCAATCAATTCGGCATCCGAAAGTGAGCGGGAACCATTTGCCAGAAGTTTTTCGCGCGGGCGGTCTTCAACGGCCCACTCTTTCAGTTTGATTTTTTTATATTCGTTCATAAGCAGGTTGGAGTGAGCTTAAAATTAAGGATTAAAAATCAAAATAAAAACATCACAACCACATAAAATGAAAAAGCCCCTCCGAAAAACCGGAGAGGCTTAAACCATATCATGAAAAACCTTCTTATAAACTATTTAGCTGACTCGCTAATTTCGATTTCAGATTAGCTGCTTTGTTTTT
>DATFJO010000098.1:0-3415 GCA_035269145.1 Tangfeifania sp.
GTAATTTCAATATCGGAAGCCTGTCCCTGTGCACCTCCCATTGGCTGATGAATCATTACGCGTGAATGGCGCAGTGCTGAACGTTTGCCTTTGGCGCCGGCGGTAAGT
Organism: Tangfeifania sp.; assembly: GCA_035269145.1. Lineage (GTDB taxonomy): Bacteria > Bacteroidota > Bacteroidia > Bacteroidales > Prolixibacteraceae > Tangfeifania. Next base: position 109 of record DATFJO010000098.1, read on the forward strand.
AAAACTGCTCCCATCGAAGCAGCCATTCCGGTACAAATGGTAGCTATATCGGCTGTAATATACTGCATGGTGTCGTAAATACCCAGCCCGGCATGCACGTGTCCGCCAGGTGTGTTGAAATAAATCTGAATGTCTTTCGATGGGTCAGTCGATTCCAGGAAAAGCAACTGCGCCTGGATAATATTGGCCACTGTATCGTCGATTGGTACACCGAGGAAAATAATCCGGTCCATCATTAATCGTGAAAACACATCCATTGAGGCTACGTTTAATTGTCTTTCCTCAATAATGGTAGGAGAGATGTAACTGCTGTAGGCCGAACTGTATCGGTCAAGTGTCAGGCTACTGATTCCTTCGTGTTTTGTTGCGTATTTTTTAAATTCGTCGTGTTTGTTCATGTTATTTCAGCTTATAAAAAAGTAACTTTGCAATTTCGTTATCCCGAACCCCAAAGTTACAAAAAAGTTGTTTGCTGATACTTACAGCAATATTTATTTAGATAATTCCGTAAATTCTTCCTGTGTTACCTCTTTTTCATCTAATGAAACTTTGTCTTTTACCACTGCTACTACTTTGTCTTCGAGCAGTTTGTTGTAGAGGCGTTCTTTTTCTTCCTGTTTTTCAAGAATCATTTTAGCGAAAGATTCGAGCTGATCTTCAGGTACATTCGGAATTCCGTACTGTGCATATTGTGCCTGTGCCAGTTGTTTGGCAAAATCGAAAGCTTCTTCTTCCTCAACCTTCAGCTCATTTTCTTTGATGAGGTTATCTTTAATCAACTGCCATTTCAGGTCTTTCAAAAATCCATTGAAATCATTTTCAATTTGTTCTTCGGTAACATCTTTGTTGGCAACTCTCAGCCAGCGTTTCAAAAAAGCTTCCGGTAATTCCGGGTTTACTTTTTCAATCAATGTGTCGCGCACATCCATTGCGAAACGTTGTTCTGATGAGTGAACCAGGTTGGCAGCCAGCTCTTTTTCGAGTCGCTTGCGAAGGTCTTCCTCAGTTTTTATATCGGTATCTTCGCCGTATATTTTTTTGTACAACTCTTCGTTCAGTTCAGCTTTTTCAAATTCGAGCGGTTCGTTAATGGTAAATTTAAATTCGCTGTTCAAATCGTGCGCCTGTTCGTGGCTGATGTTCAGCATGTGCTGCACTTCATGCACATCTTCGTAAGCTTTTACAGGGTCGAATACAACCGTGTCGCCTTTCTTTTTACCGATAAATTCCTGCTGAATATCCTTGTCTTTGATCAGGTCGATAGCAAGTAAAACGCCTTCCGGACGGATGCCGTCTTCGATTTCATTTCCTTCTTCATCGAGCTGAACAAAATCTCCTCTCACAAGACCTTTTTCTTTTACTTCGTCAACGTCTTTGTTTTCGCCCAGTTGCGACTTAATCATCTCTACCTGTTCGTCAATCATCTCATCGGAGACTTTTATTTTGTAGTAGCTGATTTTTTCTTTTTCGTCCAACGGAATATCAATTTCGGGTGCCAGGGCAATATCGAATACAAATTCGAAGTTTTCGTCTTTGTCCCAGTCGATTGGTTTTTGCTGTTCTTCGTTGGCCAGCGGCTCACCCAGAATCTGCAATTTTTCTTCCATCAGGTAACTGGTGAGTTTCTGAGAAAGCAATGTATTTACTTCTTCGATGAGCAACGATTTTCCAAACCTTTTTTTGATGAGGCCAAGGGGAGCTTTGCCCGGGCGGAAACCCGGCATATCCGCTTTTTGGCGGTATTCTTTCAGTTTTTCTTCAACTTTTGGTTCGTAATCCGGTTTTTCAATGGTGATTTTGAGAACCGCATTCACATTATCGGTATTTTCCCTGGTGATATTCATATGGAATAAAAATTTAATTACACTACTTAAATAAGTAAACCACCGCCGGCGAATCCTGCTGACAGGAAAGCCGGCGGTGCTTGTGCGGACGAAGGGACTCGAACCCCCACGCCGTATGGCACCAGATCCTAAGTCTGGCGCGTCTACCAATTCCGCCACGTCCGCGAAAAACAGGCCGCAAAGGTAAATATTTTTTTTGAACGGGAAAATTATTTCCACTCTACAATTGTTCCCCTTTTATCGTCCTGAAGTTCTTCGGGAATGTCCTCTTTTATTTCGCGCCACAACAAGTTGATAAGTTTGTGTTTGGCAAAATGGCGGGAATATACGAGACTCACTTCCCGAAGCGGATGTGTTTTGGTAAACGAACGAACATTATTGAGCCTTTTATCTGCCATGCCGTATTTTGCCAGTTCGGGAATAAGCGTAATGCCGCCTTCACGATCCACAATGTTCATGAGGGTTTCCAATGAGCCGGCTTCAAAATGGAAAGGCAGTTTGCTGTCGGTTGTTCCCAGAAAGGAGCAGAGGTTTACCACCTGGTCGCGGAAGCAGTGACCGTCGCTCAACAGCCAGATTTCCGGTGTGGCAATGTCTTTTACAGATATATTTTTCTGTTTGTGAAGCTTGTGGCTGGGATTGGCGTAAATAAGCATCTCTTCATAAAAAACCGGCTTTTCCAGAATTTTTTCCTCTTTCAGCGGGGTAACCAAAATACCCACATCAATTAAATCCCTGTTCAGCAGGTTCACAATATTTTCGGTGGTTTGCTCCACTACTTTTATCAGAATATTCGGGTATTTCTTCTTGTACTTACCAATAAAAATGGGCAGCAGGTAAGGAGCCAGCGTAGGAATAATCCCGATGCGCAATAACCCGGTTACCTGGTTTTTATGTTCTTTTACAATGTTGTCGATTTCTTCAGATTGTTTGAGGATAACCCGTGCCTGATCGATAATGCGCATGCCAACATCGGTTGGAATCAGTGGTTGCTTGCTGCGGTCGAAAATGATGATTTCGAGTTCTTCTTCCAGTTTTTTTATTTGCATCGACAGGGTGGGCTGGGTAATAAAACACGATTCGGCGGCTTTGCCAAAATGCCGGTAGGTATCCACCGCAACAATATATTCCAATTGGGTTAGCGTAATCATATCGAAGAAGATTTTCGGCTAAAAGTAGAAATAATCTGTTTTTTCGGAAAGAAAATCATTGAGAATTTGTTCAATACAAGTCAAACGGTTTGCTGGCGGTACCATTCAAACCCGGCAACACTCAGTGCCTGAGAAATATTCATTGATTTGCAGCCGCCCGGCATGGGAATAAAAATGCGTTTTTTGCTTTTTTGAATTATTTCGGAAGGCAAGCCGTGCGATTCGCTGCCGGCCAGCAGGATTATTTTTTGAGGGAGTTTTTCATGATAAATATTTTTAGCGCCCTGGCAGGTTTCGAGAACAACCAGTTCA
>DATFJO010000099.1:0-3342 GCA_035269145.1 Tangfeifania sp.
AAGTCCAGGTGGAAACATCGTAAAATGTAGTGTCTGCAAAACTCGAAACTTCTTCAAAAATGGATTTTATCAACCGGTACTGGGGTTGTTTTACCGGAACTACAAAGCTGTTTCCCGGCAAAAACCGATTGTCTGAGGCCGTATACTCATTATCATTTTTAAATACCTCTATTTGGTGCCGGTTCAGCAAATTGATGAACTCACTGATTTTAACACGGTCTTCTGAATTTCCGAAAATATATGCTTTAACAGGATCATCCTCGGCGAGTTTCAGGGCTTCGGAATAGAAATTCCGCTGAAAAGTGAGCAGCTCGTCTTTCATGTCGAACGCAGCTTCAAGCGTGGAAAGTGTAACTGTAAACTGGTTTTTTATTCCGAATGACAACTTTTTAATTCCATTGGACGTTTCCCTGATTCGTCCACGGAATCCGGCCTGTTCAAACAAAATTCCGATACTTCCGTTAACATCGGGATACGAAGAACCTTTTCCAAAATAGTAATCATCAAATTGTTCTTCGGTATAATAAAGTGTTCCGGTTTCATCGAGGAAACGAGCATGGTAACCGGCAATTTCGCGGGTTAGTTTGTAATTTTCTTCAGGAGTCAGCGGATTATTCCTGCTGGGTACTCCGGGTTGGAAAAAGAAGGTGGAGTTGGCCCCCATTTCATGATGGTCGGTAAAAATATTGGGTTTCCATTCATGCAGTTTTTCTACCCGGCCGCGGCTTTCGGGATGAACCAAAAGCAGGTAATCGCGGTTGAGGTCGAACCAGTAGTGGTTGGTGCGTCCGCCCGGCCAAACTTCGTTAAACTGGCGGGAATTTGCATCGGGCACATCCACAGCGCTTTGGTGCATATTGGCCCAGGTGCTGTGGCGGGTAAAACCGTCGGGATTCATGCACGGATCTATTAGGATGATGGTATTTTTCAGCAGACTGTCAATTTTTGCCCCGTGTGCTGCAGCCAGATAGTAGGCGGTTAATACCGATGAATTAGTGGCGCTCGATTCGTTTCCGTGAACGCCGTATCCCAATGTCACTACCAGCGGCACCCCATCTTTTGAAATTTCCGATTCGGGATTGGCAAAATCTCTGTGAAGTTGCTTCAGCTCTTCCAGCCTCCCGAGATTTTCGGGCGAAGTGAAAATCAGGTGCACCAGCGGACGGTTTTCATGTGAGCGTGCATATTCCTGTATAATTGCCCTGTCCGATTGCCGGGCCATTTCTTTTATATAATTGAGCACCTGATTGTGTGTGAGGTGCCATTCGCCCATTTGCTGGCTGAAAAATTCTTCGGGTGTGATTATTTCCGAATCGTAAGTTACGTTTTCCGGTAAAAAATAACTGAGCCTTTCCTGGGCAGCAGTTTTAAAAAGAATCCCAAAAATCAGGAACAAGAGCGTAATGTTTTTCTTCATTTCGATACTATTGATTGAGTTGATTGCCGGTTTCGGCAAAATATTGTTGAAATTTTTCCCTAATATTCAAAAAAAAAGCCAACTGTTTCAAATTATACCTGCTTTTTTTGGGTATTTGTTAAAATTGCTGGAAAAAAATTAAACCTTTGTAATTAAAATCAATCTAATATTGTTCGAAAGAGAGTAGAGTAAGGGTAATTGTGAAATAAGTATTAACTAAAACGGAACCAAAAACATATTTTGAAAAATTTTTCCATCATCAGAACAGTTGCTGGTCTGCTGTTTTTTATGTTGTGCGGGGCTATTCATGCACAAAACCAGGAGAGCATCAGGTTGAACGAAAGTTTCAGCCAACAGCCGTTACAGGATTTTATCGACACACTTGAAACAAAATATCATTTAAAGGTATTTTACAGAAAAGAATGGATCGGTTCACATACAATCCATAAAGATTTTCAGGAAACCCCATTGATTCAGGCGCTGAATAACATTTTTTTGGACAGCGACCTGACTTTTCGGTTTTACCAGGATAATGGTGTGGTTATTTTTCCGGTCGAATCGGATAACCGCATCCGAATCGGCGATGCATCCCAGTTGCTGATTGTTGGAAGTCCCCTCAATCTCGGGCGTTACAAATCAGCAATACTTAAAGGCAAAGTAGTTGATGGAAAAACGGGTGAGCCACTTGTGGGGGCGGTTATATACGATGCTGAAAGCCAAAAGGGAGCTTCAACCGACGGGAATGGTTTATTTGAAATGGAATTACCCACCGGCGATCACCGTTTGAGGTTTTCATACATGGGCTTTCAACCTTCAAATCTGAAAATACGATTGATTGAAGACGGTTATGAGGAGTTTGAACTTTTTGAGGAAACACACAATATTGCAGAAGTAACTGTAATGGGACAGAATGCTGATTTACCACGTTCGCAAATGAGCATGGTGCAGATGTCGTCCCGCGAAATTGAACAATTGCCTGCCTTAATGGGAGAAGTGGATATTTTAAAAGGCATGACCATGCTGGCGGGCGTTCAAACCGTTGGCGAGCTTGCTTCAGGATTTAATGTGCGGGGCGGAAATACCGACCAGAATTTGATTCTTGTAAACGGAAGCCCGGTGTTCAATTCTTCTCACTTGTTTGGTTTTCTTTCGCTCATCAACCCCGATGTGGTAGATAATGTGAGGCTTTTTAAAGGCGGCATTCCGGTGAAATTCGGCGAACGCGTGGCCTCGGTTATGGAAGTGGATTTTAAAGATGGAAATGAAGAAACAGTGCGTGTTTACGGCGGAATCGGGATCATAAATTCGCGGCTTACGCTCGACGGCCCGCTTGCCAAAAATAAAAAACTGACATTTATTACCGGGGGACGCAGTTCATACACTAACTGGATTTTGCAGCAGGTGCCCGAGGAGGAACTGTCGCAAAGTGTTACTCATTTTTACGACGGCACCGGAAAATTAACTTACAAATTCGACAAGCACAACCGTTTGAGCATCATGGGCTATATAAGCCACGATGAATTCAGTACCAGCACCCAATCGGTAAACCGGTACGGAAATATTCTAACTAACCTTGAAGTAAATACCCGCCTTGGCGAGCAACTATACAGCGATTTGGATATATCGCACAGCCGTTACGATTACCGTCTGACGGATTATGCCAACGGAAATCCGCTTGAAGCATACTACCTCGATAATTTTCTGGAGTACAGTTCGGCAAGTTACCATCTGCGCTGGCATCCGCACCCGCAACACAGTATTGTGGCCGGTGTCAAAGCGGTTAGAAATTCTATCAGCCCCGGCGAGTTAACTGCCGCAGAGGAGTTTACCCTGATTGAATCACGAAAATTGAACGAAGAAAATACAATCGAGGCATCGGTTTATCTGGGCGACGAGTATGAAATCCTTCCGGGAGTTTCGGTTTC
>DATFJO010000100.1:0-2597 GCA_035269145.1 Tangfeifania sp.
AATTTCTTTTTGGCAAGATGGAGTTGCCAGCTATGGATTAAAATGGTGGCCACAGTAAAAAATGCCAGCATCCAGGGTAAAATGGGGAGGTATTTCTCAGGATAATAAAAGGTGAAAACTATCCAGCCTGCTGCGACCAAAAGAAGCGCAGCTACTAAAATTTTAATGATAAACCGAATCAGTTTCCTGCTCATTTTTTTAAAATTTTTCGTGTTGCATACACAACGGAACCAATTACCGATAAAACCATCAACCCCAGCGTAAAACCTTTGAACTCGTTATCCATCCACTGATCGATTTTATAGCCGCCATACGTTCCCAGGGCAATCATTGCCATCATTTCGAACGCCAGGCTTGAATAGCGGATAAAATCATCAAATTTGTTTTTGTTCTTTTGGTTTTGTGGTTTCATTCTTTGTTTTCAGATCGCCCATCGAACAACTTCCGGTGAACAATGAACCCGGTTCAACTGAAAGTTTGCCGGCAATAATGTCACCCTCAATCCGGGCCGATGCTTTCATTGTCAGCAATTCCGACACGGTAATTTTACCTTTGATGTACCCCGATATTTCTATGTTATTGCAATTTACTTCGCCGTCAACTTTTCCCTGCGGGCCAATTACAAGCCTTCCTTTTGCATTGATGTTTCCAACCAGCTCACCGTCAATCCTGATATCTCCGCTGGCCGATATATCTCCATTTATTGAAGTTCCTTCGCTGATAATATTTATTCCCTGGTCCTGTGCTTCGCCGTAAGATTTTGCTGATTGTTTTGCCATTGTAAATTTCATTGTTTATAAATTCATCAATTATCCTCTCTCCGTGTATTATTGGTATGGCTGGCTGAAATTACAAATTTTTGCGGCTTTGGCAAAGTCAAAATAAAAAGGGCAAAAAAAAACCAGGTAAAATACCTGGTTTTAAACTGCAATTTCTTTTTCAATTACCTGCTTGCCTCTGTAATAACCACAGTCCGGACAAATGGTGTGGTATTTTACGGTTGCCCCGCAATTTGAGCAAGTGGCAAGTGTAGGGAGCGACGCCTTATAATGTGTACGTCTTTTATCCCTTCTCGATTTTGATGTTTTGCTCTTAGGATGTGCCATTTTATTTCAATTTTAATTATTATTCTTTAATTTTTTCAACGCTTCCCAGCGAGGATCAATATCTTGTTCTTTTTTTTCCTCATTTTCATGAGGAACATGATTCTCCAGTCTTTCAATCATCTGAATGTTGCACCCGCTTTCTCCGTTTTGCTTGTCCGGATGAACATGTTTCAGCGGAACTCCAAGCACTATGTATTCATAAATCAGTTGAGCCAGATTTATTTTGTGCTCTTCAGGGAAGAGCCACATTACTTCATCGTCGTCTTCGTAATTGTTTTCATCAAACTTTACAAAGAGCTCGTTTTGCTGATTTATCGGTTGCATGTAATTGTCGAGGCAACGGTCGCAGGTGAGTTCCAGCCAGCCGTTAATATTGAAATACAGTTTCATGAATGTATTTCTTTTTTCAAGTTCAACTTTTACATCCAGGTCGCCGTGGCTCAGCAATTCCTGATCAAAATGCTCAAAGAACGTGTCTTCAATTTTAAATTCGAACTCATGCAGGCCTTCTTTGAGGCCTTTAAACTCTATATCGTATTTTGTTCTCCAGCCCATGTTCGAAAAAAGTGTTGCAAAAGTATAAATTTTTTATAAACGCATGAAGAAATCCTCATTTTTTCGCAGAAAATGGTTGTGTATCTTTATTCTACGGTAATAATTCAGTTGTCAGAAAGAGATTTTCCTGTTTCCAGGCGATGTAAAACCGCAGTTAAACAAGCTGGTTGGTTTCAATATCGGGGAAAATAATGGCCGGTTTAAATGTTTTGGCCTCTTCAAAATCCATCGAAGCGTAGGAAATAATTATCACTACGTCGCCAACCGCTACTTTGCGTGCTGCCGGTCCGTTCAGGCATATTGTTCCTGAACCGCGCCCGCCTTTTATAACGTAGGTTTCCAACCGTTCGCCGTTATTGATATTTACCACCTGCACCTTTTCATTTTCAATTAAATTGGCGGCATCCATCAAATCTTCATCGATGGTAATGCTGCCAACATATTGCAGGTTGGCTTCGGTAACTGTTACTTTATGTATTTTCGATTTACAAACTTCAATCTGCATAACCTGAAATTTCAATTCAAAATAATATTATCTATTAATCGTATTTTGCCGCAGTAAGCAGCAATGCAGCCCACTTTTTTACCGGTTTCTTCCCAGCTTTTTAAAGGCTGAAGGTTTTCTGCGTCTACCACCTCAAAATATTCAACATCGAGCAGCGGGTTTTTGTTGATTGTTTCTGTTACCCATTTTGTTAGCTCGTGTACGGATTTTTCGGCAGATAGTTTTTTTGCCTCTTTTAGCGTTTTCTGAATGAGCGCGGCGTTTTTGCGTTGTTCAGAGGTGAGCAGTTGATTTCTTGAGCTCATTGCCAGCCCGCTTTCTTCCCTGATTATGGGGCAGGAAATTACCTCAACCGGCAAATTCAGTTGTTTTACCAGCTTTTTTATAACAGCAAGTTGCTGAAAATCTTTCTGGCCGAAATAGGCCCTGCC
>DATFJO010000101.1:0-7368 GCA_035269145.1 Tangfeifania sp.
CAGCCAGCACATGGTTTTCGTTATCAGAATAAATATATGATTTAACAGTTCCGCTTAAATCATAAGTAAAATCGGGAGCCGAAAATTCCGGGTAAGTTTGCTTCAGGTAATTGAGTTTCGACATCACGCGGAAAAGATCGACCCGGTTGGTATTGTTCAGGTAGTACCAGCGTGGAGGTTTTTCACTCAACCTTCCGCCAAAATCGTTAATGGAAATATCGTAGCCCCGTTCGCCAAACTGCCAGATCATCTTTGGCCCAGGCAGCGGCAGGTGGAACAATGCATTCAGTTCAATACGATCGAGTGCGGTTTGCTGGTTTCTTATATTGTAATCGTCACTGGAAAGTCCGTCAAGTTTAATTTGATACATTATCCGCTCTTCATCATGACTTTCGGGATAAGAAACCAGGTTGGGCTGGTTCCAGTTTCGTTCAGTGTAAACGGCACCGCTCAAATTCGATTCTGCTACATTCCCGCGGGCAGCCTGGAGATAACTACCGTGCATATTTCCCCACATCAAAATTCCAAAATCGGCCAGCTCTTTTTCCTCATTGTTATAGGCAAGATGTTCAAAAATGATGATGCCATCGTCGTTCCGGTTCCATATTTGGGTTGACATGCGCTGAAGGTTCAGAATCCGGTCGGCATCGTACTCGCTTCCCCAGCTCGAAGCTCCGTAAGGTGTATTTGAAAATCCTTTGGTAAAGTCGAAACGGAATCCGTCAATTTTGTATTCACTCATCCAGAAACTGTTCACACTGTCCACCAGCTCTTCGGTGGCTTCCGATTCATGGTTAAAATCATATCCCCAGACAAGGCTCTGATTTTCGAAATTCGATTCTGTGTTGTACCATGGATTTTCGGAGGTGATGGTCCAGTTGTCCATGTACATCTGCACAAACGGACTCTGGCCATAGCTGTGATTTAAAACCATGTCGAGCACCACTGCAATCCCACGCTGGTGGCACTCGTCAATCAGTTTTTTCAGTTCATTTTTGGGCCCGTAATATTTGTCGGGAGCAAAATAAAACGAAGGATTGTAGCCCCAACTGCTGTTGCCTTCAAATTCATTCACCGGCATGAGCTCCAATACATTAATATTCAAATCTTCAAGGTAATCCAGCTTTTCGCGAACGGCTTTATAAGTGTGTTCTTCGGTAAAATCACGGATCAGCAATTCATAAATCACCATTTTCTCTTTAGCCGGCGGCTGAAAATCGGTAACCTGCCATTCGTATTCTTCTTCGCCCGGCTGCAATACCGAAACAATTCCTTCTGTTTTTCCTTCGGGATAAGGCATTAATCCGGGATATGTTTGTTCATCGATGTATTGATCATTCCAGGGGTCCAGAATTTTTTCGGTATAGGGATCGGCAACTTTAATTTCGCCGTCAATAAAATACTGAAAGGCGTATTCTTTTCCTTTTTCAAGATTGGGAATTTCGAGCCAAAAATAGTTGCCATCTTTTTTCATCTGGTAGCCTTCGGTGGGTTGCCAGTTGTTAAAATCGCCCAAAACAAATACAAATTCTTTATACGGCGCCCATAATACCAACACTGCTGATGTATCAGACGGATAATTAATTCCTTTTGGATAAACAGCGGGCTTTTCTTCAGCAATCGTTTCTTCCCGAACGTAAACCGATACAGAATCGCGGACTGTTTCATCGCCGGCAATTGCTTCCGCAATGAGCAGGATACTTCCACTTTCAGTAAAAGTATAATCAGCAGAAACAGAAGTTCCTGTATTTTCGGTTAGCAAAGTCTCATTTAGATAAAGTTTTAATTCTGATTCGAGGGATGCGGTGGCTGAAATGGTTACCGGCTGGTTTTGCTGCAAAATCTGATTTTCTGCCGGTTGTGTAATTTCAACAACAAGTCCTTCTTCATACACATTTACAAAAAGATCGCCTGTTTGGTTATTGGCATCGGCAGTGCGAAAAACAAACGCGAGTTGAAGTACCTTTTCACTTTCGTCAACCGAATAAAATGAATTGATGTCGGGAGTTATGTCCAATTCATAAATACCATCTCCGAGGTGGTTAAGCTGCGGTTGTTCTGCATTCACACCCCAGTCTCCGATAACGTGTTGCCAGCCGATACTGTCTTCTGCAATAACCCCTGTATGCGCGTACAAATCGCCGGTGTAATACCCCAGCCTTGAATCTTCAGAAGAATCGAAGGTAATGGTCACACTTTGCGATGCCACCGGGAGTTCGGGCTCAGTTATAATTTGTGCAGTTACAGAACTGTGAAAAAACAACGCAATTAGAAACAGGAAACTGAAGTATTTCATTTTTCTCGGAATAAAAAAAGGACTGCCCGGGAAAACCCGGACAATCCCTTTTGATTAACTAAACTTAATTTTTAACAATCGAGTAAGCATAACCCGGAGTTTCCAGGTTCAATACTATCGTATAATTTCCAGCTTCGTCAATGGGTATATTGTCTCCGCCTTCTTCTAAGGTTCCGTCAAATCCGGTGTCGCCGTAATCCAGGGCCCAGTCGTCGTTGGCGCGGAATTTAATTTCACCGGCTACCAAATCGAGTGTAACCGACCAGGTTTTTGTTTCAGTGTCGTAAGTCATGTCCTGATCAGAATCCCAACCATTAGGAGTTGCACTTCCTATTAATCCCCAATCTGTTTTCATCATGGAGTAGGTCAGTGCGTTAATATCGGCTTTAACCCTGTAGTAACCGGCTTCGGCAACGGGTATGTCAGCGCCGTTAGGTTCAAGGGTTCCGTCAGTTCCGTCGTCGCCCCAGTTTAGATCCCAGTTGGGGCCATCAGTGAATTTAAACATGATTCCCTCACCAGCCATATTTACGTAACCTTCATATTTTTCATCCTGTTTCAATGAATAAATCTGCTGGGCTTTATCGGGGCTCCAGTCAGCCTCATATCCGCTGGCGGCCTGGTAATTACCCGGCAAATATAGCGACGGATAAATAATTACCACCTGGTAAGGATGAATATTAAATGTTTGTACTTCCGACATCAGTGTCTGCACATTTTCGTTAACCGATGCGGTTACCATTACTTCAAAATCGGTAGGAACATTTGTTTTTGCTCCCATCGACAGCAGTTTTTGATTCAACTCGCCAACAGTGATACTTGCCGAAGTTTCGGGAGTTGTCAGCAAATCGGTAGCATCTGCAAATTCATTTCCTGCAAAATCAATTTGAACAGTGTAAATAACTGCAGCCTGAAATCCGAAATCGGCTTCGCTCCAGTTAAAAGTCTGAAATACCTCGTCAGCCATTTCTTCTTCAAAAACGAATGTTCCTGAAACGTTGTCCATTGCCGGCGGGTTGAAAACCCCGATAACCGGGTCGGCAGGTTCATCCTTAAAAATACAGGATGAAAGAATTGTGCTGAATGCAATTAATATGAATATTGTTTTCTTCATTTTTGCTTGTTTTAATGATTTACAATTAATACCCCGGATTTTGAGTTAAATTCGGATTGGCAATAACATCGGCGGCAGGAATCGGGAATAACCGGAATTTTGCATCGGTAGATCTGCCTTCCTGTACTGCTCCTTTCCAGGCCCACAAATAATCATCGCCGGTAAATTGTCCGAAACGAATCAAATCGGTTCTGCGCTGGGCTTCCCAATAAAATTCGCGGGCGCGTTCGTCAAGTATAAAATCGAGTGTCAGGTCTTCGGCTGCAACATTTCCGCCCTGGTCGCCATACGCTCTTTCGCGAACCATATTCACATAATTCTGGGCAGTTCCCACATCGCCTCCGGTGCCACCTCTCAGCACAGCTTCGGCATACATCAGGTAAACATCAGCCAGGCGGAACATTGGAAAGTCGGTATCAGTGTGCGTTAAATCAGAACCGGTTTCGCCGTTCGATGTAACATTCTTCCATTTGGTAACTGCGTAACCATAAGTAAATTCAAAAAGCTCCTCAATCTCAAGTGTTTGTCCTTCGCTATAAAACATGCTCCGGCTGTCGGAACTGAATTTTTCAATGGTATACGTATAATCCGGGGTGCCGAGACTGAGTTTAATTTCGTACCTGCCGGGTTCGTCAACTGCGATATTTTCTCCCCCATATTCAAGGGTGCCGTCGGCTCCGTTATCTCCAAGATTGATATCCCAACCATCGTTAGCTCTGAATTTGATAAAACCGGTACCCAGTTCAACAATCATTTTCCACTCTTTGGTTTCCGAATCGAATTCCATATCGGTATCAGCATCCCAGCCTCCCGGGGTAGCATCACCAATTAAGCCCCAATCGGTTTTTTGCACCGTGTAATTCATATCGTTCAGGTTCACAATAATCCGGTAAACTCCGGCAGTGGGAGCAATTAGGTTGGCACCGTTTTCTTCCAGTGTTCCATCTGCACCATCGTCGCCCCAGTTCACATCCCAGTTCGGGCCTTCCGTAAATTTATATTCTGAATTATCGTTTGCGAAATAAATATACCCTTCGTAAATATCGTCGGCATTTATTGAAGCAAGTTGCGGCGCAGCATCAGGAGCCCAGTCGCCCTCGCTGTATCCACTGGCAACCTGGTAACCACCCGGCACATAAATAACCGGATAATCGGCAGCGCTTTTCAGCGGAATGCGAACGTTTTTTAATGTTTCGAGGTTCATAAATTTACCCACAAACGAAGGAGTAACACGAAGGCCAGCCCAACCGCCGTCAACTCCGAATTCAGCAGGATCCATGCTTCCACCAACGGCAGCGTGAATAATAAAGGTTGTTCCGCCCCAGGTTTTTGTGCGTACTCCATCCTGTGTAATCGGGAAAATTATTTCAGGAGAAGTATGATTGTCGGCCAAAAACAGGTGCTGGTATTCCGGCTCGAGCGAATAACCGGCATTCAGTATTTTATTACAGTACTCCAGGCATTCAGTATAATAATCCTGACCGATATAAACTTCGGCATTGAGGTAAAGTTTTGCCATCAGCATCCAGACTGCTGCCTGGTCGGCCCGGCCATATTCAGCCTGCCCTGCCGGTAAAAGCTGGGATTCAATATCGAGCAATTCAGTTTCGATGTAGGTAAACAAATCGGCCCTGGAAATCTGCTCCGGGAAAAAAGAGCCAACGTTATCTCCTTCGGTTACAAATGGCACACTTCCAAACATATCAATGGCATGCCAGTAACTCAGCGCCCTCAGAAAACGGGCTTCGGCACGGAACATTTCAATTTCGTCACGTACACTTCCATCTATTCCGCGTTCATCAAGTTTTGCGGGAGTTGTTTCTCTGATAAACTCGTTGGTTAGCGAAATCTGGTAAAACACCCTGTAATACATGTTCGAAATAAATTCGTTGTTCGAACTCCAGTCCATATCGTGGTAATCGCGCAGGTTTCCGTCGTTCCAGGCAATTACTGCTTCGTCGGTAGGCAACTGCTGTGCATACCAGTAGGCACGCAGGTACTGACCAAAACCTTCGTCGAGTCCGCTCAGGTCATTCATTCCTGCTGGTCCTTGCTGTCCGCTGACTGCAAGCCCGGCATAGAGCTTAGCCAGCACGTTAATGTAATTTTCCGGCTTTGAATAAACGTCCTCGGATGTAACCACATCGTCGTCGAGCGGAACGGTATCCAAATCGTTCACACATGATGTAAATGCAACAAGGAGTGCAAGTACAAAAACTTTTAAAAATTTATATATCTTCATTTTTACTTCTTTTTGTGGTTAATAATCAATATTTACACCCAACATAAATGTTCTCGGACGTGGATATATATTGTTGTCGATTCCACCGCTCACTTCCGGATCGAGTCCTTCGTATTCAGTAATTACAAATACATTCTGAACAGTTCCGTAAACCCTGAACCTCAGCCTGTCATTATAAAGGCTTTTAAAAGAATACCCCAGGCTGATGTTGTCCAGCCTTATAAATGAAGCATGCTGAACGTAATAGTCTGAGAAATATTTCGGATTTTCAAATCCCGAATCAAAAACACTCTCACTTAGATTATTGAGGTAACCAACTGAGTTGTAAAGGTTATTGAAAGTAGCAGAGGTTGACCATACATTATTGTAAACGTAGTTATTCAAATTGGCACGGCCGTTAAACGTGAAATCCCAGTTATGGTAATTCAGTTTTGATGAGAATCCGATGAATACATCCGGTGCTGCTTTTTTATAACGGTACTTGTCGTCATTTGTAACAGAGCCATCTCCGTTACGATCGACATACAAACCTTCAATGGGCATTCCATCTTCATCGTAAACCTGTTCGTAAACAAAGAATGAATTGGCCGGATAACCTACACTATGGATTTGAATAGTATTACCGACACCTCCTGCAATGCCTCCTGTTTCAACCCCGATGTAAGTGGGATCGTCGTTGGCAGTAAGCTTTGTAATTTCATTTTCGTTGTACGACGCGTTGAAGCCAACTTCCCAGCTCACATTTTGTTTTGAAATAGGAATTGCATTGATGCTGAATTCGAGTCCCCGGTTTTCAAGGTCGCCCACATTGGTTAAAATCCTGTTGGTAAGATTGGTACCTGCCGGAACCGGTATAAAGTTAATCAGGTCGTCGGTTACACGATAATATGCATCTACTGACCCTGTTATTCGGTTATCGAGAAAACCATAATCGAACCCGAGGTTGTAGGTAGTGGTTTCTTCCCACTTAATATTGGCATCGTAACCCTCGGGCCGAATGGTAGTTACATAATCATTTCCGAACTGAACCTGTGCATTGTTTTCCCCAAAAGTATAACGCGGCAGGTACGGATAATCGTTATTGGTAATATTTTGCTGACCGGTAACCCCGTATCCCACACGCAGTTTCAGGTCAGAAACAGTTTCTGAATCAGCAAGAAAAGGCTCGTCTGCTATTTGCCATGCCAGCGCAACAGCCGGGAAAAGCCCCCAGCGGGTATCTGGCGAAAACCGGGATGAGCCATCCTGACGCAAAGTAAACGTGGCAAGGTATCTTTCTTTAAAAATATAATTGAACCTTCCGAAAAACGAAACGAGGTAATTTTCTGTTTCATAGTCGGTATCTGAATAAGTAACTGTGCCCCTCACATTTTGGTTGAGCGACTCACCTGCACTCCAGAAATGCTGCCAGGAATAACCTGCCATCACATCGATGCGGCTGTCAAGCATTCCGAGGTCGTTTACATAATTCAGATAAAAATCGAGCAACGAATTCTTTTTATCCTGTGAATAAGCAATATCATTTCCACCGCCATTCAGCTTGTCGTAAGCCCAGGGCGCATATTCAGGAATAAAATTGGAACCTTCGCTGGCCGAAATATCATACCCAAGATTCAAATTTGCCCTTAAGTCAGGTAAAAAGTGAAAACGGTAGTCGAACTGGGCGTTCCCGATGCTCCGCTGAACCGTTGACTGGTCGTTGGTGAGCTCGAGTTG
>DATFJO010000102.1:0-5724 GCA_035269145.1 Tangfeifania sp.
GGTAATAATCGTTATCGAGCATATCCTCCACAAGGTAACCGTGATCAATAAAAACCGATTTCCATTGCCCGCCCTGCGCTTTGTGGCAGGTTAATGCATAGGCATATTTTACCTGCAATGCATTGAAATACGGATTTTCGCGAATTTTTTTCCAGCTGTTTTTCTTGTTTCTAATATCCTGGTAATCTTCTGAAACCGTCTCGAAAAGCTGCCGGTTTTGTTCGTAAGAAAAAGAAGCCGATTCGATGGATAGTGTATCCAGAAAAATTTTGCAGTCGAGCTCCACATTTTCATAATCGATAAACCGGAGCGACACATCGGCAAAGCGAAAACCATATAATTCTTCGTAGCCGTAAATTGTTTGAATCTCGGTAATGTCGCCGTTGGCAATAAAATCGAGTTCGGCATCTTCGTCAATCCAGTGGTAGTTGTTTTTAACCACCATTAAAAGATCGCCCCGCTCAATTTCATTCTCCTTATTCAATATTGAACCACGGATTCCTTTATTAAAAAGATTCGCCCGCTTGTTTGATCGCGTAACAACTGTTGAATCGAAAATACCATCGTTTTCATACGAAGTGGTAATTCTTTCAATCAAATCTTCCCCCGAAATTCGTTCCACATCAGGAAATGAATCAACATCAAACTTAATAAACCCCTGAGCTTTCCCTTCTTCAATGGTTTCCCTGATTTGGGTGGCACACGATAAAATTCCGGAATCAGCAGCCTGACGAACAACCTCCTTCAGTTCAAACTCCTTCACACCAAATCCGTAATGCTTTAAAGTTTCAGCTTCAAGTGCCGGACTTATTGCCAGCCCAACCGGTGGCAACTGCGCTGTATCGCCCACAAGCACCAACCGGCAGTTTTCACCGGAATAAACATATTCAAGCAAATCATCTAACAACCGGCCGCTGCCAAATGAAGAACCTGGAGTGTTTTCATTTGAAATCATCGATGCCTCGTCAACAATAAAATATGTGTTTTTGAAAAGATTTTTATCCAGGGCAAATCTTCCCATTCCATCGGCTGATGATTGCTGTCTGTAAATTCTTTTATGAATGGTGAAAGCCGGCATGGCCGTATACCCCGACATAACTTTGGCTGCCCTCCCCGTTGGGGCAAGCAATACAGAGCGTATTTTTAGTGATTTCAATGTTTGTGTTAATGCATTGATCATCGTGGTTTTACCTGTTCCGGCAAACCCTTTTATCAACATTATTTCGTCCTGTTCTTCAGAAGAAATGAAACCGGATAACCCCTCGATTAACCTGCTCTGGCAACCCGTTGGTTCGAACGGCAAATTCGTTTTCAGTAAGTCTTTTAAATGATTTTTAATCATAGCTGCTAAAATAACAATCAGCAAAGGAAAGTAATTTATTTTTTTTTATAAATTTGCATGCATTCGACATCAACTTATTAAAATTATAAAAATGAGAACCGTTATTCAAATTTTACTTTTTATTGTTGCAGTAGTAATTGCCTACTTTATCTACAAAGGTGTCCAGGACCCTATTGATTTTGAAAAAGCAAAGGATGCCCGTTATGAAGCTACCATTGAAAGGTTAAAGCAAATCCGAAAAGCTGAACTGGCATATAAGGATGTCTATGGAACGTTTACAGGAAGCTGGGATACCCTGATTAATTTCGTGAAATACGACTCGGTTCGCAACGTTCGTAAAGTTGGAGAATTAACCGACAGTATGATTGAAGCCGGGCTCACCGAAAGGGATGCAGTTGAAAAAGGTCTGCTTATCCGCGACACAATAAAAGAGAGCGTGCTCGAGGCAGAATTTGGCGGTTCATTTGATGCCGATAAACTTAAAGAAATTCCTGTACCGGATACAACAGCCTACTTCAACTTAGGGGCCACTACCATTAAAACCGGATCCGGAATAGAAGTTCCTGTGTTTGAAGCCAAAGCGCACAATAATACTGTTCTGAGAGGCCTCGCCCGCCAGTATGTGATTAATCTGAACGAACAAAGAAGGATGAATGAAAAATATCCGGGACTGAAAGTAGGATCGCTGACCGAAACTGTTAACAATGCCGGTAACTGGGAGTAGTGAATGCATGAATTGATTACAGATCAGTCATTTGATATAAACCGAACGAGCGAATATATATTATCCATCCAGGTTAGCCTGGATGGATTTTCTTTTTCGTTGGTTCGTATTTATGACAACCGGCTGGTTGGATTAAAAAACGTGCCTGCAAAAATAAGCACCGAAAAATTTATTGCCCGCCGGTTCGGCGAATGGATTCAAAGTGAGGAAATATTCAACCACCATTTCTCCGAAATCCAGGTTCAGTACAATACAGGCAATTTTACATTGCTGCCCGGCTCGTTTTTTAAAGATGAAAAACAAAATGAACTGGCAGGAATGTTGTTTGAGCAGGAAGTAACATCTCAGGTTGTATCCAATTTTGATGAAATTTCCGAGATTCAGTTTGTTTTCACAATGCCGGTAGATTTATACAACGAAATTACCGGCAAATTTGGAAACTGTAAAATTGTACATCCCGCGGCGGCACTGGCAAAAAAATATCCGTTGGATTTTAAGGAAGGTGAAAAAGGAGCACTGCTTTATTTCTCGAAAAATAACTTCATTTTGCTCTTATTTTCTGAAGATAAATTACTATTGGCCAACCGGTTTAATTTCAGCCATGCCAACGATGTAGTTTATTATTTAACTGCCACTTTGAATCAGCAAAAAATAATACCCGGAGATACAAAAATCTACCTTTCAGGAGAAATTTCCCCGGAGAATCAACCTGAAAGCCTGCTGCGTAAATATTTCAGCAACACTGAATTCTGGCATCCAAAAAACCCGATGAATACAGAAATATTCAATGATAACCTGCACCGTTTTATTACATTACTCTAAAAGATGCGAATTGTAGGAGGCAAATACAAAGGACGCATTTTTACTCCCAAAAAGAATTTTGGAGCACGTCCAACTACCGATCTTGCAAAAGAGGCGCTGTTCAACATACTGGTTAATCGCATCAATTTTGAAGAGATGTCGGTGCTCGATCTGTTTGCGGGTTCAGGAAGCATTGGTTATGAGTTTATCAGCCGCGGCGCAAAGAACATTACGTTTGTTGAAAAAAATTATTCCCACGTTCAATTCATCAAAAAAGTGACCGGCGAACTTGAAATTGAGAATGCGCAAATTGTGTGCGATGATACTTTTCGTTTTCTGAAAAGATACCCCGGAAAATTCGACATTGTATTTGCGGATCCTCCGTATGATTTGAAACATTTGAGTGAAATTCCTGCCGCTGTTTTTGAATCGGAAATATTGAAAGAAAACGGTCTTTTTATTCTGGAGCATTCAAAAGATTATAATTTCTCAGGTCACCCTAATTTTACAGAATTAAGAAACTACGGGAAAGTAAATTTCAGCTTTTTCACTGTCCCTTCAAAAGATTAAAATGAAATATATGGGTATATAAAAAAAAGTCCTTGCCAAAAAATGCAAGGACTTTTTTCCTGTTTATATAATGCGAATGCAGAAATTAATCGATTTTACGCTTAATGCTGCAACCAACCGGTTGTGTTTCAGCAACAGCAATACCCTCTCCGTTTGAAAGACTCACGATGGCATCTTTCAAATAATGCTTTTTCACTTCAGCAGCATTTTTGTAATTATCGTCAATCGCTCCTTTATAGGCCAGTTTCATATTTCCGTCGAACAAAAACGCATGCGGAGTGGTTTGACCGCCAAAAGCGTTGGCAATCCGGCTTTCCTCGTCCACTACATAATAAAAATTGTAATCCTTATTTTCGGCTTGCTTTTTCATTTCCTCAAAAGAGTCAACTCCATCACGGTTTTTATAATTGGAATTCAGAACAATCATTCCCACATCGTTTTTATCGGCCCATTCTTTTATTTGGTGATACCGATCTTCCCACCTAACAACAAACGGGCAGGTTGTGCATGAGAACAATACAAGCAATCCGTTATCTTTTGCAACATCGGTTAGTGAAACCTTCTCGCCGTTAACAGCAAGCATTTTTACATCTGTATATTTGGCTTCACTTCCAATTCCTATTTGTCCGTCACCGCCTGCGGCAAAAGCCGGAACAGTAACTAAAACCATTAATAATACTGCAAGATTTTTCATAACATATTGATTTTAAATATTAAAATACCTTCTTCTCTTTTATAAACATTTCATTTAAAATAAATGTTCAATGATTAACACAGTTATTAAAGATTAATTCGAAATTAAAAACCAAATGAATATCAACACCTTGCGAAAAGAGTATAAACGTTCGGCTCTCAGCGTTCAAACCGTCGGAAAAAATCCTTTACAACAATTTGAAACCTGGCTCGACGAAGCAATTAAATCAGAAATTATGGATCCCACCGCAATGACGGTTTCAACCATTGATGAAAACGGTTTCCCGCAAAGCCGCATTGTTTTGTTGAAATACTTAGATGAAAATGGTTTTGTTTTTTTTACAAACTATAAAAGTCAAAAGGGAAGATCAATTGAAAAAAATTCGTCAGTATCGTTGCTGTTTTTCTGGCCCGAGCTGGAACGGCAGGTCAGAATCGATGGTTTTGCAGCCAAAACGAGTCAGGAACTTTCAGAAAAATATTTTCATTCCCGTCCGCCCGAGAGCCGTATCGGTGCATGGGCTTCGGAACAAAGCAGCAAAATCCCCAACCGGAAACACCTTGAAGAACGCTTCGAATCGTTTAAAAAGAAATTTGGTTTTGCTCCTCCCCTGCCCGATTTTTGGGGTGGTTTTAGTGTAAATCCGATAAAAATTGAATTCTGGCAGGGTCGCGAAAACCGGCTGCACGACCGAATTTTATACGAAAAAGAAGGCGAAAACTGGACAATAATAAGGCTGGCGCCTTAAACGGAAAATTTGCCGGCCAATGACCAGTAACCAATGACCAGTGACAATTTCCAGCTACCCAAAATCAAGATTGAATTTTTGTTTGAGATTTTCAAGTTGGGGATTCTTTTTCAGCATCTCCATGAATTTTTCCTGATCAGTGTAAATAATTTTCTCCTTTTCAACCTGGCTGATGTGTGTTACCAACTGAATTTTGGAATTCTTCAAAGCTTTACGCAGCCACGATACAAGTTCGGGCTTTACACTGTTTATCAGGTCTTCCTGAACCGAATTATCTATATCGAGCAACAACTGGAAATTCTCGCCTAATTCAGGAACATTCGATAAAGTTGATTGAAGATTGGGCCGGCTTTCAAGTTTTTTTACAAAACTTTCCCACTTTTCTTTTAGTTGCTCCACCGTAAATTCTTCTGATTCACCGGGCCGGCTGTAGATTTCATGCTGTTCTTTTGCCGATATTTTTTCTTCCTCAAATTTCCCGGCCAGTGCATCTTTAATCGACGGTCCCCGTATATCACGGGTAATCCGTTTCATTTTTTTCCGTGGTGGCGGGTCAGTTCGCTCCGGTTGCTGCGGAACCGCTTCAGTTTTTTCTTCTTTGCCTGCGGTTACTTTTATCTCAGAAAAAATAGGTTCGAGGATATCGTCTTCGCCGTTTGCGTCAGCTATTTTTTTTTTAAGGTAAGCTGAGCCATCCGTATAAGCGCCAGCTCAATCAGCAGTCGTTTATTCTGGCTGATTTTGTATTGCATGTCACATTCGTTGCTGATTTCGAGCGCTTTCAGCAGAAAGTTGCTCTCGCAGGAAGTTGCCTGAACCTTAAAACGCTCCTTAATTTCGCCACC
>DATFJO010000103.1:0-4925 GCA_035269145.1 Tangfeifania sp.
GAAAACTATACACGCGCAGTAAGCTGGGACATGGTCATTGCCATTGCTTCGGCTTTTGCCATCAACAAAGGCATCCAGAATTCCGGGATAGCAGAAGCCTATGCCCAGGATGTAGTTAGTTTTGTGCACTCTATGGGCCCGTTGGGAGTACTGGCAATAATTTATCTGACAACAACTGTTTTTACTGAAATCATTACCAACAATGCAGCCGTGGCACTGGTTTTCCCAGTAGCCGTAATGGCATCGGGCATGCTCGGGGTAAACCCCATGCCCTTTTTTGTGGCCATTGCCATTGCCGGAGCCTCCAGCTTCATGACCGCCGGTGGCTACCGCGCCAACGTGCTCATTAAAGGTTTCGGAAAATATACCCGCGGCGATTTTTTCCGCATCGGTGCCCCCATGCAGCTTATCGCCTTTATTATCAGCATGTGGTTCATCCCCTGGTTCTGGCCATTCTGATTGAAGAAACGGACAGTGATAAAAGAAAAAACATAGAATCCTGAAATTATTTATATGATTGATTTTCTTTCTTTTTATTAACTTTGGCTACAGCAAATTTTTATAAATGTTATCATCGACTGAAATACTGGATTTTTTAAAAAAAAACAAACCTGTTTTGCAGGAAAAATTCCATTGCAACCAAATAGGACTATTTGGTTCCTTTGCCCGGAATGAGCAAACAGAAACCAGCGATATCGACATACTGGTTGTATTTGATATGGATACAAAAAATTTATATGATACCGAAATTTCACTAAAAAAATATCTTGAGAAACATTTTAACCGAAAAGTGGATATATGTGCCAAAAAGTGGATTAATCCTATTTTCAAACCACTTATTTTGAAGGAAGCAGTTTATGCATAATAAAGATTATTACATACTCCTCTCACTTATTGAAACCATCAGGAAAATTGAAATTTATACTAAAGATTACAATTCAGCAGAAGAATTCAACAACAGCACAAGAGACTTTGATGCTTCTATGATGAATTTTATTGTAATCGGTGAAAATGTTGGCAAACTTTCAGAAAATATAAAAAAACAATATCCCCAGATTAACTGGAATAAAATATATGGCTTCAGAAATATTATTGCACATCATTATTTTGGAATTAATGTGGATATTGTTTGGGAAATTATTAATAATGACTTACCCACATTGAAAGCACACCTTGAAAAGATGCTAAAACAATAGCAGGCAATTTTACAATTTTATAATTTATCATGAATAACATTCACCCGGTATTCGACCGCATTAAAGACCGCACCGCCAAAGAGATTTACATGAAACAGAAAGCCAAAGTCATTTGGTTCACCGGTCTCTCGGGCTCAGGAAAAACTACCCTGGCCAGCATGCTTGAGAGACGACTTTTCGAACTAAACTACTTTTGCCAGATCCTCGACGGCGACAATGTACGCTCGGGAATCAACCGTAACCTGAAATTTACGGAAAAGGACCGAATGGAAAACATCCGCCGGATTGCCGAAGTTTCCAAACTTTTCATGAATTGCGGCATCATCCTCATTTGCGCATTCATCAGTCCTACAAAGGAAATGCGTAATATGGCCAAAGAAATTATAGGAGAAGACGATTTCCTTGAAATATTTGTAAACACGCCCATCGAAGTGTGCGAGCAACGCGACCCAAAAGGACTCTACAAAAGAGCCCGTGCCGGTGAAATCATAAACTTTACCGGAATCTCTGCACCTTTCGAAGTGCCGGAAAATCCTTTCCTTGTGATTGACAACACGAACCCGAAACTGGAAGAAACCGTGCGTTATATGACGAAGAAAATCATCCCGGAGGTTCGGTTCGACCCAACACCGATACTTTAAACAGAAGTGATGTCCTGTATTTTAAATATGTGTTCAAAACATGGCGGGAATAATTTGTCGACAAATAGATTTCGTTAATGGATTACATGCTTTGGTTTCAAATAAGTGAAAGGGCACCATATAAACCTACGAGAAATATTACAATACAGCTCACCCACAATGCGATATCGTAAAATTTTGAAGATTCCAGACCGTATTGTTTCTGACGGTAACGAAAATGCAGACCGGCATAAACAATAATTAACAGCATAAAAAATGTAATGATACCGCCAATTGTTACCATTATTACAGGCAGTTTTATCCAGACAAAGGCAATTATCCACAAAACAGGGAACACCCATGCCAGCACTGCAATGGTATTACGGCGCTGTTTCCGGTTGAAAAAATCAATCCAGCCTACCTGTCCGAAAAGGTCGGTAAAAATGCGTGTGCGGGCAGCAAGCGCTGAAAACATGGTAGAAAACAACACAATAAAAGAGCCGAATAAAAAGAAATTTTTAGCCCACTCGCCGTAAGCACCGGTGTACATTCGCGACAGCGATTCAATCATTTCATATCCCCTGGGAATATCACCGCTTTTGTGCAAAACTGATGCACCAAGCAGATAAAAAGCAGCGGTTACCAATGTATACACCACCATCGAT
Source organism: Tangfeifania sp. (assembly GCA_035269145.1). GTDB lineage: Bacteria > Bacteroidota > Bacteroidia > Bacteroidales > Prolixibacteraceae > Tangfeifania. The sequence continues at coordinate 2,482 of DATFJO010000103.1, forward strand.
AGAATGGCATCGAGATTCATCACTTTTATCCATCCTTTGGCACGTTGCCGCCATTCAACAGTATTTTCATGCGGACCGGTAAAACGGGCATAACCTTTTTCGAGGCACCAGTAATTGTAGGCCACAATTTCGTCGCCGCCAACGCCGGTTAAACCAAAAGCTGCTATGGCAAATCCAACTGCAGCCGGTGGCAGTTTGAAACGGATTCCTTCAATGACTTCAGCAGAAGTAAATGCAAAACCGGTTTTCTGAATCATAAAAACCGCCACAATTGTAAATACCGTAAACAACATCATCATCACCACCGAGAATTTCTCGATAAAAAAGTAGTAACCTTTGAAGACCATTCCAGCCACTAAAATGCCAATAATTATGGCAAACCAATTAATACTTACCTCGGGGAAAGCCATATTCAGAGTGATAGCCACGCCACCAATAATTCCTCCCAACTGAAGTGGCTTAAACAACCAAAGAAACAGCCATGTCCACAAACTCCAGTTGGCATTTTTTTTCCCGAAGCGCGGACCTCCCAAGCGGTTAAGCGACGCCATCACAGTTTCACCGGTGCGAATGGCCTGTTTTCCAAATTCGAGCTGAATGGCCACTTTCACTGCACAGCTCACCAAAATTACCCAAAGCGTAACAAAACCAGCCCTGGCTCCAAGTGTTGTGGTAGAAATTAACTCACCTGAACCAACTACCGATGCAGATAAAATAAAACCCGGACCGAGGTATTTCAGTTTTCCGAAAAAAGTGGTTGGAGCCTCTTTGATTCCTTCTTTGGTTCGGATGTAAGGGTCGGTTTTGTATTTCATAATTTAGTTGTTAAGCCGGCTTGAAGCCGGCTAATTTACAAAAATACCTTATTCGAATCACCAGGCTGAAGCCTGGAGCTTATATTAATTCATTCCCAAAATTATTCAGCGAATTATAATCACTTAGCATATTTTACTCACTTGCGTCAGGTCAAAAAACCAGCATCAGGCTTCAGCCTGGTGAAAAAATCATGGCCAGCCAATGCAGATCAGCCGGCTTTAGCCGGTTTTTCAAAAGAACATATTACTCATCAAAAAAACCATAATTTCGTTTCCATTCGTTGTATTCCTCCTCAAATGAATTACGCCGGTGATGTTCATCCTGATTACGAATATAATTTTTTACCACATCCAATTGTGATGCACTGACCGAAAACGCTCCGTATCCTCTTTGCCAGGAAAATTTTGCCCCAATAAGTTTTTTTTCATTGATCCAATGAGAAGATGAACCCTTTATTTTTTGGACAAGATCAGACAAACATATATTTGCCGGGAGGTCAACCAGTAAATGAATGTGTTCGGGCTGTGTGTTTATTGACAATACCGGACATTGAATTTCTTTCGACTTTTCAATAATATAATCTTTCAGTTTAATTTGGGAATTCCTTTGAAGAACCCGTACTCTGTTTTTAGATGACCAGGTAATGTGAAGGTAGTTCCTGACATAGGCGTGTAACATGCTTTAATGTATTTAAAGCCGGCTGAAGCCGGCTGGTATATTTTATTTACTTACTTCAAATCACCAGGCTGAAGCCTGGGGCTTGTTTTGTTAGTATTTCATTATATTCATCACATTAAAAATCCAAAGCTTATTTTAATTCCGGTTCTAGTTAATTCAGCAAAGCAAAAGTCCGGAGTTCATCATATTCGCCTGAGCCATTCAAAACCAGCGCCAGGCTTTAGCCTGGTGGAAAAAAAACTACCCACCAACTGCTGCCAGCCGGCTTAAGCCGGCTTTTACTGAAAATCAAGCAGCACTTTTAAATATTTTTCTTTCTCTTTTTGAAGTAGCTCAAACGCCTGCTGAATTTGGGAAGCATGCATCACTTTCGAAATCAGTGCATCGGGTTGTAAATCTCCGGCATTCAGGTGTTCGAGCACTTCGGTAAATTCGCCATGACTAACCCGCGAAGTAATGATCTGAGCTTCTTTCCAGATGAGTTCTTTAAAAACAACGGGAGCCGGTTCGTCACTCAATCCCAGAACACAAACTTTACCACCACCACGCAGGCTTTGCACGGCGCTGCGCACTGGGTGATGTATTCCTGTAATCTCTTCTGCATGACCAACTGCTTCAAAAGCGATATCTACGCCGTTGCCCCCGGTATGCTTTTCAATAACATCTGACGGATTTTCTCTTTGGGGATTAATCCCGATTACATTTTCATAATACTTTTCAGCAATTTCCAGCCTGTTCTCCATCGGATCGATCATAAAAATGGTGCCACTGGTTTTGGTACGGGCAGCCTGCAAAATAACCTGCCCCACCCGGCCGGCACCCCAAATTGCCAGTACGTCTCCTTCTTTTGTTTGAGCCCGGTTATTGGCATGAAATCCGATACCGTAAATTTCAACGAGTGCCACATGCTCATCAGGCAGTTGTGGTGCTGCTTTAAACAGCATGTGTGG
>DATFJO010000104.1:0-3801 GCA_035269145.1 Tangfeifania sp.
AGTAGGCCAGCATGTGCGAATGCTCAAATTGCTGGGAACTCCTTCTGCTTCCCGTTTGTAGTAACAATTGTTTTTCAAAGTGAGCCTGAAGCGAAACTCTGAAATTGCAATGTTTAATTTCTAACCGGTATATGAAACATCTCCCGGATGGCATTTGTAAACTTGCGCATGCCATCCGGTTAGTAATATCCGGATTCTGTTCATTCAAAAAAAATCTGTGCAATATTTTTTTATCCTGGCAGTTTGCTTTTTTAAGGACGTGAAAAAACACTTATTTTTTTAAAGACGATACAATTTGTGTCGTTGCTCATAACTTAAATCTTTTTTATTCGTTAACTGAATTTTAAAAAAGATGGGTGCCATGCGTTTTTTACATTTTACAAATCTGAATATTTTATAAGAATGAAACGAATTATTATTCTGCCGGTTTTACTGATTTGCCTGTCGGCCACAACATTTGCCCAGAAAGATACCGATGCCTGGAAAAGCGAATCCAACATTGAACGACAATACGAGGTGTTTAAAGAAAACGTCAATTTCTGGGACGGCCGGTATTTTATGACCCCGCCGCAACTGGATGCTTTTTTTAATGCACTAAACGATTCGGTGATGGAACTGGAAAATGAGATAGACGGCCGGGCATCCCGGATAAATGAACTGGAAGCAGAACTGAGGTTAACCAATCAGCAACTGATGGATACAAAAGCTGAGCTGGAAACCAGTATCGAAAACCGGAATACAATTACGATTTTAGGGCAGGATGTGGGTAAAAGCATCTACACAATTACCATGAGCATGATTATTCTGGCACTGCTGGCATTTCTAAGTGTTTTGTTTATTCTCTACAAACGAAGCAATAAAGTTACCGTCAGAACCAAAAAGGATTACAGCGATTTAAAGAAAGAATTTGAAACGCATAAAAAAAATGCACTCGACCGCTATACTAAAATAAATACTGAGTTGCATCACACCCGCATGAAGCTGAAGAATCAGTAGGCTTTCATTAAAAAATAGAAACAGCAATTTCAAATCAGGAAAACTTCCCGGCGAAATCTTTTAAATCCGTTATCTTTACCCTTGTAATTGCAATTTTGAATGTATAAAAGGATAACATGATGAGAAGTACTGTAATCGGTATTTTATTTATAGCAGCAGTATTTTTAACTGCCTGCAACTCCACCAGTAAGAAACAGTCAGGAAGCAACGGCGAAGGTGATTTGCCGCGGGTAGCCATCTGCGGACTGGCCATTGAGTCGAGCACCTTTTCACCGGCACAAAGCCACATTGAAGATTTCCGCGTGAGGCGCGCTGATGATGTGTTTTCCTATTATCCGTTTCTAATTGAAGGAGCGCCCGACCGCGAACGGGCAGAGTGGATTCCCACGTTACGCGGACATGCCATCCCAGGCGGAATTGTTACCCGCGAGGCTTATGAAACGCTGGTAAACGAAACCCTGAAAATGTTGGAAGAAAACAAACCTTACGACGGCATTTTTTTTGATATTCACGGCGCCATGAGCGTGGTGGGCCTCGATGACCCCGAGGGCGATTTTATTGAACGCATTCGCGAAGTGGTTGGTACTGAGCCGGTGATATCCACCTCAATGGACCTGCATGGAAATGTAAGCCGACGGCTGGCGGCACACACCGACCTGATTACCTGCTACCGGATGGCGCCCCACGAAGATGCGCTGGAATCGAAACAGCGGGCGCTTGAAAATTTACTCGATCGCCTCGAAAGTGGTAAGGGAAAACCAAAATACAAAGCATGGGTGCCGGTACCGATTTTGTTGCCGGGCGAAAAAACAAGTACTCGTATTGAACCGGCCAAAGGCCTGTATGCCAAAGTTGACCCGCTTACCAAACAGGAAGGCGTGATTGACGCAGCCATCTGGGTGGGATACGCCTGGGCCGATGAACCCCGAAACCATGCCGCAGTAATGGCTTATGGCGACGATAAGCAAGCGGTGACCGATGCAGCCGAAGAACTGGCCAAAAGCTTTTGGGCGGCAAGGGATGAATTTGAATTTGTGGCCCCCGTGGCTTCGCTCGAAGAAAGCCTCGATATGGCCGTTGTGAGCGATAAAAAACCGTTTATCATCAGCGATATGGGGGACAACCCCACAGCCGGCGGGGCAGGTGATGTAACCTGGACGCTTCACCGCATTCTGGAGCGTCCCGAATTTCAATCGCCCGAGGGACCAACTTTGATTTATGCCTCGATTCCCGGCCCCGGATTTATTGAAAAAGCATTGGAAGTGGGAGTAGGTGGTGAAATAGATGCTGTTGCCGGCGCGAATGTCGACGACCGCTATGCACCCCCGGTTCGATTGAAAGGTACGGTAAAAGCCATCGAACACGGCGATTCGAATGCTGAAACCGAAGTTGTGGTGCAGGCAGGTAGCGTACACGTTATTATAACCAAAAAACGCAATGCCTATCACCAGGAGGAGGATTTTACAAAGCTGGGACTGAATCCCCGGGAAGCCGACATTGTAGTAGTGAAAATCGGGTACCTTGTTCCGGAACTTTACAACATGCGTGGTGACTGGATTATGGCGCTTACCCCCGGTGGCGTTGACCAGGATTTGGAAAGGCTGCCCTACAAACGTATCAAACGGCCGATGTTTCCGCTGGATAAAGACATGGAAGATCCGGATTTGAGTGCCCGCCTGGTGCCATTGTCGGATGAGGTTGCAGAATAAATTTGCATCTTCCGTTTCTAACTTAGGTTTTCAGGGAGAGAAACTTGTTTAGCGAAAAGCAAAAATTCATTCCTATTTCTCCCTTCACCCCCATACTTTGCTGTTTCGGGTATTATTTCTATATTTCGGTTGGAACAATTTGAGCAGATATCATTTTTTTTAACTGACGAAACTGAAAGCCGGCCGCTATGTTTTTTTATTCTGAATTTCAGCAAAGTTATTACTGGCTGCCTCTGATAGGATTTACCATTGGAGTGCTGGCATCGATGATTGGCAGCGGCGGCGGTTTCTTTTTTCCACTTATTCTGATACTTATTTTTGGTACTCCCGCACAGGTGGCTGTGGCTACTTCGCTGGCAGCATCGTTACCGCTTTGTTTGTCGGGAACCATCGGGCATTACCGGAAGAAAAACATTCACCTGCGGCTGGGACTGGTGTTTGGCATTGCCGGCATTTTAGGTGCAGTTGGCGGCACCTGGATTACCCGTGTGCTTTCATCGGGTCAGTTGAAAACAGCTTTTGGCTTTTATTCACTGTTTTTGGCCGTAGTAATTATTATGAACAGCCTCAGAAAGAAAACCGGCGCAGATTCCGAAAGTAACTATTCAAAAGAAATTGGTCCGGTAAAAATTTCAATGGGATCGGCTTTCGGGCTGGCCGGAGGAATTATCAGCGGAACATTTGGTACAAGCGGGGCCATTCCGGTAATTGCCGGATTGATGGTACTCCGCACTCCACTGCGGCTGGTGGTGGGAACCTCCCTGTTTGTGGTGCTTGTAAATACAGTTTCGGCACTCACCGGTCATTTTCTGGTGGGCCAAATTGATCTGACTCTCGTGTTTCTGCTTACTTCCGGTTCGGTTATCGGGGCAGCGCTCGGTCCGCACCTGCTGCTGAAAGTGAACCTGCAAAAAGCTGAAAAGCCTGTTAAAATTGCAGTAGCCGTTATGGTTATAATTTCAGGAATTGTAATGATTATTAACTGATATGATACAAACAATATACATTATCATTTTATCGTATTTTGTGCTGGGAGCTATTGGGTTCTGGTTCATCAACCGCAAAAAAGACCGAAAAACAGCCCGTAAAAGCCGGA